>JALSMF010000287.1 GCA_026987795.1 Bacteroidales bacterium | reverse complement strand
GGCTTTGCTGACAATTATAAATGAAAACATTACGGCAGCTCTGCGAACAGAAGGAGAAAGCCCGGACAGAACGGCAAAACACCAAATAATTATTAACAGAATAAATGCTTTTAATATTTTCCCGGTATATCTGTCTTTATATTTTACTTTATCAAGAAATTTTAAAAGAAAATTGAACAGCATAAAAATAATACCTACATGCAAACCGGATACTGCCAATATATGCATAGCTCCGGCTGCAACATAAGATTGCCTTGTATCATCATCTATCTCACTTCTGTCTCCGAGTGTAAGAGCTTGTAATACAGAAAGTTCTTTGCCTAAAATCCCGTATTCTTCATATATCTCTGACAAAAAAGTTCTTGCTTTGTAAGCATTTTTAAAAATAAAATTTCCTCTGTCGGATTCAATGTGCCTCAGGTCGGAGGATTTTAAATAAACTTGTCCGTTTATTCCTTTTCTGTGCAAATACTGTTTGTAATCAAACTCGTGAGGATTACCGGGATTTTTTATTTTCGTAATGCGAGTCTTGAATATAATTTTATCTCCGTATTTTAAATTTGCTATGTTATCATCTTTTTCAAAATATACTATACATTTTGCAGATTCATTGACAATACGATTATCTGATTTATAAGTTACTGATGTTAAAACACTTTTATAAGAGTTTTCTTTTTTACTCAGGGGTTCGTCAATAATTGCGGAAACGATAACTTTTTTTCCGTATAACTGAAAGTTCTCTTCTTCATTAACTTTCAGAAGAATAATTCCTAATAAAAACAGAAGTAAATTTGTAAATATGCCGGGTATATACCTGTGTTTAAAATTTTTGCTTCTGAAAATAAATTTGACAGAAAATATAAATATGAGAAATAAAATGCCTGAAATAAGCCCGAGCAATTTTATGCTGACATTGAAATTCAGTGCAAATAAAATGCCGCCAATAAGCGGAAATATTAACCGACTGAAAGGCAGTTGTTTCAAAAATCGTATAAAATCAAATTGCACGGCTGTTAAAATAATTAAAATTTTTTAATCAAAAATATTTTTCTTAGATATGAATAAGGTATATTTTTGAACTAAAATAAAAAAATGACGAAAAAAAAATCAATATCAGAAGAAGCAAAGGAGCTTTTGTCATCTTGGAAAGATGAGGTTGAAAAGCGAGACGGTAATATTCTTGAAAGAAAAAGAAAACGCGATGAGGAAAATGAAAGATTAGACCGAGAGTTAAATCTTCATATTAAAGAGGTTTCAAGAGATATAAACGAAAAAGGGAAAAAAGCATTAGAAATATTCAATAAAGAGTTTAAAGAATTTTCAAAAGCGGCAAAAGAAGGAACCGTTGACTTGTATAAAAAGGCAGAAATAGAAAAACATGCTGAACAGCTTGTGAGTTTTCTGAACAAAATAAAACTTAAAGCAGGCGAAAAACTTACAGAAACAATTAAGTCCGTTAAAAACAAACTTTCGGAGCAGGAAGAAGAGTTGCAATCAGAAATTGAAAAAACAGAGAAAAACGAAAATCTTGAAAATCTTATAAAACAGGCACAAGAAGAATATGAAAAAAACAAAAATATTTAAATATCAGCACTTTCGTATCTTATCGCTTACAATATTACTTGTAATGCTTTATTTTTGGTCAAAAAGTAATGAAACTTTTTTAAGCGGAAGTTTATGGGGGATAAAGACATCTGTCTGGTTTATATTAGCAGTTTTGTCTCCTGTTGTCCACCAATTTTATGTCCTTGTTTGCTGGCGTTATGAGTTATATTACAGGTCTCTGTCTGAATTGTTCGGTAAAAAGGCATTTAGTATTTACAAAGCAGGATTTTCGTTCCTTATTTTATCTCGATTAATTACGATTATTATCCTTGCAGTTTCAAATGCTGAAACAATAAATATCAGTTCTGCAGCTTCTTATACATTATCCGTAATTTTATTTATACCTGCATTTTATCTTTTTTTATCGGTGCGTAAGTATTTCGGAGCAGACAGAGCTTTC
>JALSMF010000286.1 GCA_026987795.1 Bacteroidales bacterium | reverse complement strand
AATAATATGTTTTGCCGTATAGGTTTGGGCTTTGCCTTCGGCATCGGTAACATCAACGGTATTTTTTCCGGCAAGTTTTCCGAACCCCTGCAATACGGTAATTTTATTTTTCTTAAACAAATATTGAACGCCTTTGCTCATTTGTCCGGCAATAGCTCTGCTGCGTTCGATTATTTTCGTAAAATCCGCTTTATAATTTTCAACACTTATTCCGTAATTTTCGGAATGCTTGATATAATCGAAAACCTGTGCACTTTTCAATAAAGACTTTGTGGGAATACAGCCCCAATTAAGGCAAATCCCGCCGATTTCGGCACGTTCGACAACGGCGACTTTCATTCCGAGTTGCGATGCTCTTATTGCGGCAACATAGCCGCCGGGTCCGCTGCCTATTATAATTATGTCGTAGTTCATTTTTGTAAATTTTTAAAAAAGGTATAAAAAAATCTTTTCTGATTAAACCGCTTTCAAACTCAAATCCAAACTTTTTATTTGATGTGTCAAGGCACCTACGGAAATAAAATCAACACCGCATTCGGCATAACTTCTTAAAGTATCAAAGGTTATTCCTCCGGAAGATTCAACTTCATATTCTCCGTTAATTAAATCAACCGCAATTTTAGTATCTTCAACAGAAAAATTATCCAGCATAATCCGGTGTACTTTCCCTACCCTCAAAACTTCATTGAGTTCATCAAAATCTCTGACTTCAACTTCAATTTTTATATTTTTTTTCTTTTTATCCAGATAGTCAACCACTTTATTTATCGCATTTTCAATGCCGCCGGCAAAGTCAATGTGGTTATCTTTCAACATCACCATATCATACAATCCCATTCGGTGATTTGTTCCGCCGCCTATTTTTACGGCGAGTTTTTCAATATGCCGCAATCCGGGTGTTGTTTTGCGAGTATCCAAAACTTTGCAGGGTAAGTCTTTTATTAAATCGGCATATTTTGCCGTTTGCGTAGCAATGCCGCTCATTCTTTGCATAAAATTCAGCAATAAACGTTCGGCTTGAAGGATGGAAATTACCTTCCCGGAAATTGTGAAAGCAATATCACCAGGCTTTATTTTTGTTCCGTCTTTAAGAAAAATTTCGATTTTTAATGTCGGGTCAATTTTTTTTAATATTTCTTCGGTTATTTCAACACCTGCCAATATTCCTTCTTCTTTTACGAGGAGTTTTACTTTTCCGGTTTCGTTTTCCGGAATACAGGATAAAGAACTGTGGTCGCCGTCGCCTATATCTTCGGCAATTGCCAAATCTATCAATTTATCGATATATTCATTAATTACTTTGTGCATTATTAATATTTTTTGCTAATTCTTTATTTAATTCGTGATAATATTTTTCAAAATCATCAGGAAAATCATCAAAAAGAGCAATTTCAATAACGGAAATTGTTTGATTATTTGATGTTACGGGAATAAAAACAACATTTTTCGGAGAACTTGCACCTAAACCAGAAACAACTTGTATATAGTCTTCCGGAATATCGGTAAGAATCTTGATTTTTTGATTTTTCGCTGTTTGTCCGGGAATTCCCTGTCCTTCCCTGAATGTATAATCATTTTTGTTTCCGTACAAAGCATATGTTGCCGAAATTTTAAACTTTTCTTTTTCTTTTTGGTAAACAATACCCTGAACTATATGAAATTCTTTTGCAAATGCCTGCAGTATTTTTTCGGAAATACTGCCGTTGTTTTTATTTTCGGTTAAGGAAATAATATTCTTTATTTTCTCTTCTGTTTTGCTTTTTGTTAGTTCCTGTTGTTCGTTTTCATTATTTATTTTAATATTTTTTGATTTCTTTTCTTCTTTATAAATTGTTTTGATTTGCCTGAAAAATGCCGATAAGAACAAAAATAAAACTGCCAAAAGTAAAATTCCGTACTTTAAAAGTATATTATTTTCAGGAGTTTCGTTATATGACGAAATGAATATTTCTCTGATTAAAAAAAGTGAAAGCAGAAAAAAAACAGCCGACAATATTTTAACAATCAAATTATTT
>JALSMF010000285.1 GCA_026987795.1 Bacteroidales bacterium | reverse complement strand
AAATTATCAGGAAGGTTTTTTACGTGAAATATTTGCAGAAACCTTAGGCTATACAATTAATCCGGATAAAGATTTTAACCTTACAACAGAATTTAAGAATTTTAATGATGCAAGAAAAGCCGACGGTGCAATTCTTCGTAACGGAAAAGCTGTCGGCGTAATAGAACTTAAATCTACAAAAACAAAAAATCTTGAAAGCATAAAAGAACAGGCATTCTCTTATAAAAATAATCAGCCCGGATGCCGATATATAATAACTTCAAACTTTCAAAATTTGCGGTTTTATATTGACGATGCCACTGAGTATGAAGAATTTAATCTGTTCAGCCTTTCCGAAAAAGACTTTAAATTATTCTATCTTCTGTTAAGCAAAGAAAGTATTTTCAGTGATTTGCCTCATAAGTTAAAAAAAGAAACAAAGTTTCATGAAAGTGACATTTCTGCTCAACTTTATACCGATTATAAAAGATTTAAAAACAAAATATTTGAAAACCTTGTAAAGAATAATCCGCAATACGATAAACTTACGCTTTTTAAAAAATCTCAAAAACTGTTAGACCGATTTTTATTTGTATTTTTTGCAGAAGACAGCGGATTAATACCACCGAATGCAGTAAGCAAAATTATTGAGCAATGGAAACAATTGCAAGAACTTGACGAATACAGACCGCTTTACACACGTTTTCAAAAACTGTTTTCTCATCTTGACAAAGGGCATAAATACGAGAAATGGGGTGAAATTCCCGCATACAACGGCGGGCTTTTCCGCAATGATGGATTGCTTGACAGCAACGAACTGAAAATTGACGATGAAGTTCTCGAAAAAGACAGTCTTATATTATCGGCTTACGATTTTAATACCGAAGTTGATGTAGATATTTTGGGGCATATCTTTGAACATTCATTAAATGAAATCGAAAACATAACAGCTCAATTGCGAGGAGAGAAAATTGATAAAAAGAAGACTAAACGAAAAAAAGACGGTATTTTTTACACCCCGAAATACATCACAAAATACATTGTTGAAAATACCGTAGGGACACTTTGCAAAGAGAAAAAAGAAGAACTTAAAATCAATAATATTCTGATTGATGAAACTTTTCATCGCAAGTCGATATCAAAGGGGTACGTCCGTTTGACAGAAAAAGGTAAAAAACTGTTTAAAACGTTAAACGAATATAAAGATTGGTTACTGACATTAAAAATACTTGACCCCGCTTGCGGAAGCGGTGCTTTTTTAAATGCAACTCTTGATTTTCTGATTCAGGAACACAAGCAAATTGCCGATATTATTGCCGAACTTATGGGAGATGCCTCTCCTTTATTTACCGAAATTGACAAAGCAATCCTTGAAAACAATATTTACGGTGTAGATATTAATGAAGAAAGTGTTGAAATTGCAAAACTTTCGCTTTGGTTACGCACTGCACAAAAAGGCAGACCGCTTTCCGATTTATCCGGAAATATAAAATGCGGAAACTCCCTTATTGACGACCCCGAAGTTGCAGGCGATAAAGCTTTTCATTGGCAAACGGAATTTCCGCAAATATTTAAGAAAAAAGAAAAAGAAGCCTGGCATATTACATTAGCAACACACGACAGCAGAACTTCGCAACGTATGATTGACCATAAAGTTCGTCTGAAAAGAGACGGAGGAATGCGACCGAAAGCTGAGCCGATATGGCTAAATACCGAAGATGAAATAATGGTTACAAAATACATTGCCGAAGTAATAAAAGAAGACAAGCTGAATGTTACGGCATATAATATATGCGGCGACCATGTACATATGTTACTGATATGCGAAAAAGAAGAACTGCCGAAAATAGTCGGAAAAATAAAAGCTGTAAGTGCAAAAAAATATAATACAGAAAAAGGAATAACTATACCGGAAACAACGAGCGAAAGCGAAAGCGTTAGAACAAGGGGACATATCCTGTCGAAGGAAGAGAACGAAAGCGAAAGCGTTAGAACAAGGGGACATATCCTGTCGAAGGAAGAGAACGAAAGCGAAAGCGTTA
>JALSMF010000284.1 GCA_026987795.1 Bacteroidales bacterium | reverse complement strand
TCATAACCTGAAACAGCAACTAAAGCAATCAACAAAAAAATACCGACTCCCATATGTATAAATCCGCCGTATAAACCTATTAAAAAGTAAAGAGGGATATGCCAAACCTTATTTTTTATCTCTTTTGATGTATTTTTTTCTTTCAGAAATTTTTCAGGTTTAAAAATAATGAAAAATAGAATAATAATCATTGCAATGCCTATAACTATGCGAAAAATATCCTGATTAATACTTACGGCAACCTGTGCTCCGGTTACGGAACCTGCAGTTATGGGGACGGCAATAAAAACAGCACTCCTTAAATTCAGCAATTTATGTCTGTAGAAATTTAATCCTGCAGCAAAAGTTTGAGGTATTACACCTATTCTTACCGTTCCGTTTGCCCAAGCCGGAGGCAGTCCCAAACTCATAAAAACGGCATAACCTATTGCCGTTCCGCTTCCGGCAAGTGTATTTACGATACCCGTCAAAAAACCGCTTAAGATTAATAATACGATTATTTCCGGAGACCATACATCAATATTTCTTAAAATTTCTGCCTGCATCAATATTTTTTTTAATTTTGGAAAACAGAATTGCTAACAAAAATAAACATAGGTGAACAAACTCCAAATTTATAAAGCATCGGCAGGTTCGGGCAAAACTTATAACCTGACTTTATACTACTTAAAATCAGCATTTAAATACCCGGACAACTTTACTAAAATTTTAGCGGTTACTTTTACTAATAAAGCTGCCGAAGAAATGAAAACAAGGATTTTAGAAAAACTGGACAAACTTATTAAAGACGGCAAAAATGCAGACTATTATCCTGATATCGTTAATAATTACAATATAGAAACCGAAAACGAACTTAAAAAACGTGCCGAAAAAGTTCGAGATAATATTCTGCATAACTACTCGGCTTTCAGCGTAAGCACTATTGACAGTTTTGTGCAAAAAGTAGTAAGAGCTTTCTCCTTTGAAATGAATTTAAATTCCTCTTACGACATAGAGTTAGACTCAGAAAAGGTTATTGATGACCTGACAAAGAAATTATATGAAAACATTTCTGAAAATAAAGACTTGCAGAAATGGCTGTCTGAATTTGCAAATTCTAAAATTGAAGAAGGAAAAAACTGGGATTTTAAAAATGAAATAAAACAATTAGCATCGGAAATCTTTAAAGAACGGTTTCAGGAATTGTACCATAATAAAAGCACAAATTTTGACAAAAAGGAAATGGCGGATTTTCTTTCAGAGTTGTATAAAATAAAAAAATCCTTCGAAGATAAAATGTCGGGGTTTGTTTCCGAATACGAAAATGTTCTGTCAACTGCCGGCTTAAATTATGAGAATTTAGGGTATAAATTCAAAACAATATCAAACCACTTCTTCAGAAAAATCACAAATAAAGAATATGACAATTTTAGTGTTACAATTTTAAAGGCAAGAGAAGGAGTTGAGAACTGGTATAAAAAAACGGAAAAACCCGAAATAATTGAACAAATATCTTCTGTTTACGAAAAACTGTCACAAATTACGAATAATTATTTTGAGTTACTTGAAAACGAAAGTGAAGATTATTATACGGCAGAACAAATAATAAAAAATTTTCATTCATTCGGAATTATAAACGATTTAGCCGGCTACCTGCCTGATTACAGAGCAGAGAACAATGTTCTCTTAATTAGCGATACGACCTTATTGTTAAAGCAAATTATAGGAAACAATGACGCTCCTTTTATATATGAAAAAATAGGAAATCGTTATAATAATATTTTAATTGATGAGTTTCAGGATACATCAGGGTTTCAATGGGCAAATTTCAAACCGCTTATTTTAAATTCTTTAAGTCAAGGATTTAGTAATCTGATAGTAGGAGATATAAAACAGTCCATATACAGGTGGCGAGGCGGCGACTGGAAACTATTATATTCAGGTATTGCAGATGACATAGGAAAAAACTATATAAAAGAAAAGCCGCTTGATACAAATTGGCGAAGCAAAAAAAATATTATTGAATTTAACAATACAATTTTCAATTTAATGCCGAAG
>JALSMF010000283.1 GCA_026987795.1 Bacteroidales bacterium | reverse complement strand
ATTATTTCTTGTGCTCTTATTGTTAATGACGAGAGCAAAACAAACGATAAAGATAAAGTAAGGCTTCTCATATCTGATTGGTTTAAATTTTTAAAAAAATAATTTAACATTCAAATTTAAGATATTTTAAGTAATTTTCATAATAATTATAAAACATATACTTTTAATACACAAATTTGAAGATTTGCCCTTACTTGTATTAAAAAAATAAACAGCGTAACTTTTATTAATATTAATTGTATGTTAATAATTTGCTGCTCGTTTTTTTGCATCCTGCATAATTTTATCAGCTTTATTTTTTGCTGCTTCTATAATATTGTTTGCCTGCTTATCCGCTTGTATGTTCAAATTATTTGCTTGTTTTTTTGCCTGATTTACAAGTTCTTTTTTTGACATCTCCGCTGCTTTTTTTGTAATAGGGTTTTTAGCTTCTCGAATAAGTTTGTTTCCCTGTTTTTCTGCTTCCGATATTAATAGTTGTCCTTTCTTTCTTGCTTCTGACTTTATTTTATCTGCCTGTTTTTCTGCTTGGGATATTACTGCATTTGCCTGTTTTTGAGCATCTTCAATAATCTTATCTGCTTTTTCCTTTGCTTTCTTTTTTGTTTCGTCAATTTTATCTTCAATCTGATTATTAAAACTGTCAGACAGAGAACTTGACAAGCCCGTTATTTGAGGATTGTCGGAAGTGCCTCCTATTTTTACTCCCACATCAATATTTTCGTTTGAATTATCTCCTGAAATGCTTGTTATAAATTTATTTGCAATTTTTTTCGGTAATTGCATATCCATATTCAGGTCTAATTTTTTGCTTTCAAGTTTTTGTGTTCCTCCGAGAGTTACCTGTGTTCCGGCAAGTTTAAATTTTGAGGGTTTTACGGTAAGATTTCCGTTATCTATAAAATAATCTAAATTAAAATTATTTATTCGAGGAGATTTGAACTTATTTTGTTTTGTTGCATTTGCTAATTTACTAAGTAATCCGTTTCCGCTTATGCTTATATTTTCAGAACTTAAATGTCCTGAACTTATCAGCGAACTCAGAACCGGCGTCATATCTTTTTTCAGAAGAGAGTTTAAACTTATGTCGGCATTTATATCTCCGACACAGTTTTCGATTACGGGAGCTATTGTTTTTACGGAAGTAAATGCTTTAACAACTTCGGTTATGCTTATTTTATTCATTTTTAGTTTAAAATCAACTTTCGGTTCTGATAAATCTTCGGCGTCATAAAGTCCGCTGATTTTAACTTCGCCTCCGAGCATTTTCATATTAAGACCGTTCATATCAAGTTTACCGTTTTTAATGATGATTTTTCCTTCGGCATCAGAAATTATCATCTTATCGTATTTTATTTTCTTTATGTTTGAATTAAGAATAAAATCTATGTTTTTGGGTATCTCCACTATTTCGCTTTCGGTATTTTCTTCATCTTCGACCGGTGCCGTATTATTTTCAGTTTCACTTGTTCCGCTCAACTCGTCGATATCTATATAATTTGAATTAAAATTAAAAGTTCCTTTCAGAAATTCGTCTTTAAAAACATATGAAAAGACATTGTATAGTTTTCCTTCAAGGTGAAAATCACTTTTTCCGACTTTAGTATCGAATTGTTTTAAATTTACAAATTGCGGCGAGAAATACATATCAGCTTTTGAGATATTGATTTCGGGCATATCGGTCATATCAATTACCGTATTGGTCAATTTAAGGTTTCCTTTTGCGTCAAATTTATCATAGTTTTCTTTTTCAATGTCGGATAAATTGCCTTTAAAAGATATATCTGCATCAATTACACCCGACAAAGTCATATCTTCAAGAGGAACAGTATTTTTTAAAGATCCCAGGTCTATTTTTCCTTTTATCATACCGTTCATTGTAATATCGGCTGCCGTAATATCCAAAAACACAGTTGCCGAGAACGGATTGCCTGCAGTTGTTAACGATGCTTTTTTAATATTTACAGTCATATTATCACCGGAGCCTTCTTCTGCATCAACTTTTAAGTCTACATAAATATTCTTAACTGATTCCGGCAAGTCGGGATA
>JALSMF010000282.1 GCA_026987795.1 Bacteroidales bacterium | reverse complement strand
TTTTATTTATATTTTACATCTTTATGATAAGCAAGCATAAACAAACAATTAACCTAAATCTTAATTAAAAACTACACAAAACCTAAATCAAAAGCAAGGAAAACTTTAGAAACTGCTCTTTTAAACGGAGCAGTTTTTTTTATATTTTTATTCCTGCTATTAATATATCATCAACTTGTTCAAAATTTCCTTTCCAGTTTTTAAACTCATAGTTCAAAATGTCTTTTTGAGCACTTAATGATTTCTCGGATATTGACAGCAGTAATTTCTTTAATCGTTTTGATGTGTATTTTTTCTTGCCTGAATCATTAAATTGGTCTGCAAAACCGTCTGTAAACATCCATATTAAATCTCCTTTATTCAACTTGAATCTTTGACTTCCGAAAGGTTGTTCTTGGCAATAAATTCCTACCGGTTGCCTGTCGGCTTTATACTTTGTCAGCTTTTTCGGGCTTTCATTTTTTGAAATTACATAAAGAGAATTGTATGCACCTGAAAATTGACATTCATATGTTTTTATATTAAAGGAAAATATTGACATATCCCAACCGTCTTTATATTCTTGAAAATCTCCTTCTTGTTTTAATCGGTGTTTAATTTTACTGCGTAAATTATTCAGAACAGTATCTGTTTGGATAAAATCTTCGGTTACTATTTCATTTAAAAAGGACATTCCCGTAATACTTAACAGTGCTCCCGGGACTCCGTGTCCGGTGCTGTCGGCAACAGCAACAAAAATTGTATTGTTAATTTTTTTAGACCAGTAAAAATCACCGCTGAGTGTATATGCAGGTTTATATAATATGATATATTCGGAAAAGTTCTTTAATGTATCGGCATAAGATGACAGCATAGCGAATTGTATTTTTCCGGCATAATCAATACTTTTTCTTATATCTGTATATGCTTCGTTAAGTTTTTTATTTTTAACGGAAAGCATTTGTTTAATTTTTTTATTCTTATTATTGAATTTATTTAAAAGAAATGCAAAAAACAATATAAAAATCATTAAAACCGAGATAATTGAAATTATAAGTAATTGTGTTCTGTTTTTTTCTCTTTGCTCTTTCTGCTTTATTTTTAAAAATTCATTTTCTTTTTCAGCCTTTTTTGTTTCGTAATTTATTTTTATTTTATAAATCTGATTTTGAACATTTTCTCCTAAGATTGAGTCTCTTATTTTTATTGTTTTCAGAGCATATTTATATGCCTTTTTATAGTCTCCTGTCTCTGCATACAGAATATGCAGCATATCGTAAATTCGCGGTAATTCTCTGTTTTCTTCTGTAAGTTCAATATACGATAAAGCTTTTAAATAATATTCTTTTGCTTTTTTGTATTGATTAATTTTCATATACGACCTTCCTAATGCTTCGTATAAAAATATTAACCCCGAATAATAATTGTATTTTATTTCTGTATCAATTGCATACTTGTATAACTTTATTGCCTTTGCATATTTCTTTTCCATTTCATAAGTCTCGGCAATATGTCCGATTTCAATGGCTGCAAACAGTTTTTCATTTTTTAATTCGTAAAGTCGGTGTGCTTCGGAATAATATTTTCTGGCAAGCGGATACAGTGACTTGTTAAATTGCACTATTCCTTTTTTATCAAAAATCTCTGCCGTAAATAATGTATCGGAAAGAGTATTTTTATCGTTTAGCAACTCATCATATATTTTATCTGCCGATTTATAATCTTTGATGTCCAAATAAACAGATGCTAAATTCAGTTTGACAATATTGATATTATTTGTGTCTCCGATTTTTTCAAAAGTTTTTATTGCTCTGCTTCCGAATATAACAGCTTTTTTGTATTGTCCTTTTTTTCGATAGTTTTTTAAGTAACCGGTTAAAGCAACCCCCTTATTTTTATTATTCCCTGCTTTTTCTGCGGTTTGATAAAGTTCTTCATAGAACTTAAGACTGCTGTCAAAATCTGACAACATAAAATAACTGTCAGCTGCCAGTTTTAAAAAAGCCATTTTGTAAACCAAGTCTTTTTTTCTTTTTGCCAGCTTTATACCTTCTGTCGAATGAATAACAG
>JALSMF010000281.1 GCA_026987795.1 Bacteroidales bacterium | reverse complement strand
AGATCAATGGCCTGCGATCCCCGGTGTTTTCAGAACATATTCGGCAGCAGTTGATAATTATTTTAAGCGTGCTAAGAGCGGTGTAGGTTTATTAGTTTTTAGAGATGTTGCAGGAGAAGGAAGTTTAGGACTTACCGAGGCAAGTTTGCTTTACTCTTATAAATTGAAAGTAGGTCAGAAAAGGGGCAATATTAATAATGAGTGGTTTCTCAGACCGGGAATACAATTTAAATATTCTCAACGCTCAGTTGATTTTGAGAAATTGACATTCGGAGACCAACTCCTCGGCAACCAACCTGTCAGTGTTGAAGCTCCGCCGCTGGCAAATAAAGCATATATAGATTTTACCGCATCACTTCTCGGATATACGGATTTATACTGGGCAGGTTTTTCAGTAGACCATCTTTTAAGACCGAGCCAGTCGTTATACGGATATAACGACAGGATGAGTATGAAATGGTCTGTTTTCGGAGGAGCAAAAATTTTAATGCGAGACCAAAAAAACAGAAGAGTTCGTTACGGAAGAGATGTTGAGAATGTAACAATTGCTTTTAATTATCAGTATTGGGAACAATTTGACCAATTAGATATAGGTGCTTACTGGACTCACGACCCTTTGATACTCGGTGCCTGGTTTCGCGGAATTCCGTTGGTTGATAAAAAAGATAAAACGTTTAATAATATTGATGCAATAATTGTTCTTGTCGGGTTTAAGCTGACTCCTGATTTACAGATAGGATACAGTTACGATATGACTGTTATCAGAAATCTTTTCAGTCATACAGGAGGAGCTCATGAAATTTCTTTAGTTTATGAATTCAATAAAAATTTAGACAGGAGATTTGATAAGCATACAATTATTCCTTGTCCGAGTTTTTAGAGCTGTTATTTTTTTTTCTGTAATCAGAAACTTTTTTTCCCGTCAGTTGTCCTAAAAAAAATGCCGCTACCAGAAACGGGTATGTCCACCATTTGAATCCCAGATTAAACAAAAAACGTAAAGCTACTACGGCAGGTATAGGTAAATGAATTGACAATACCCATTGCAGTGAAAATTTTTTTGTGTTAGCTCTCCACATACCGAAAGGCACATTAATAATAAGAACTAATATTGAAACTATCAAAATATTCATTGCCGGTTAAAAAGGCAAAAATAAAAAAATGTGACTGTTTTCAGCCACATTTTAAAGTTTCTTTAATTTTCTTACGCAGTTTTATTTAATCTCAATTTGTTTCGGTTTATTAATCACTTCTTCTTTTTTGTTTATTGTGATTACCAAAACTCCGTTTTCCGATTTAGCCTCTATTTTTTCTTTGTCGGCTATTTCCGGTAAAGTAAAAGAGCGAGAAAAGTTAGAGTAGTCGAACTCTTTTTTTGTGTATTCACCGTTTTCGCTTATTTCATTCTCTTCGTTTATTTCGGCGGAAATTGTAAGGACATCGTTCTCAAGATTAATGTTAATATCTTCTTTATTCAGACCCGGTGCCGCTAATTCAATTTTATATGCGGTATCGCTTTCAAAAACATTTACCGGCGGGACTGTTAACACTCTTGATTTTGCCAGAGGATTTACTTCTCCCGTAAAAAAATCGTCCAACCAATCGGGGAAAAACGGAGAACCTGTATTTCTTCTTATAACTGTCATAATTTTTATGTTTTAAGTTAATAATTCGTTTTTTCGATTTAAAACATATCAATTCGTATGCCGATGCAATAAGAAAGCATAAATATGACTAAATGTCTTGAATTGTGTGCAAAAACAGGACAAAGTGTCGTAAGGTGTGTTATTTTCTCATAAAAATTAAAGAACTTCTGGTTATTAGAATTAGCTCTAAAGGAATTACAGCTTTATCGTAAAGCGGAATAAAAAATATATCAGAGAGAAAAACAAGAATAATTATTCCGGTATAAGCTAAAAAGAAGTTTTTCAAGTATTTTTTATTATTCTTTCTCAGTAAAAAAGCGGAAATAAAAAATAACGGCGATGCCCATATTATATTTTGGTTATTAATTACGGATGAATGTTCCGTTGCAAACCAGAGGAATAATATGTTTAAGCCC
>JALSMF010000280.1 GCA_026987795.1 Bacteroidales bacterium | reverse complement strand
AACACCGTTTTTAATTTTAAGCTTTTCTTTTGTTTCTGTCGAAATACTTGAAAAACTTGCACCCAGAACTTGTATTATGTCTTTATTTATAACATCGGTTGTTCCTAAACTGTTTTTAAGCGTAACAAGAAACTTTTTCAATTTACCGTCTCTTTCAACCCAAACCGTTATTTTATCTCCCGGGCTGTATCTGCTTATTTGTTCCTGAAGCTCAGAAACTTTTTCAACGGTAACGTCATTAACTTTCACTATTACGTCTTCTTTTTCAATTCCTGCTTCTTCGGCAGCACTGCCTTTATTGACATTTACTACGTAAACTCCTTCCGGCTTGTCCATATCAAGTTCTTCAGCTAATTTTGCATCAACGTCTCGAATGTTAACCCCGAGTAAAGCTCTTTGAACGGTTCCGTATTCTTTTAAATCGGCAACAACTTTTTTAACTATCGATACCGGAACAGCAAAAGAATATCCGGAATAAGAACCTGTTTGAGAAGCTATGGCTGTGTTTATACCGACTAATTCGCCGTTTGTGTTTACTAAGGCTCCTCCGCTGTTGCCCGGATTAACGGCAGCATCGGTTTGAATAAATGATTCGATGGCATATTGTTGTTTTTGTCGCAACAGGTTTATATTTCTGGCTTTTGCACTTACAATACCGGCTGTAACGGTTGAAGTAAGATTAAACGGGTTTCCTACAGCTAAAACCCACTCTCCTATTTTTAATTTATCAGAATTTCCGTAAGGAATTGTAGGCAAATCTTTTTCCTCTATTTTTAATAATGCTATATCTGTAGCAGGGTCTCTTCCTATTAATTTTGCCGTATATTTTCTTTTATCGTTCAATACAATTTGAATATCATCAGCATCTTCAACAACGTGATTATTAGTAACTATATAGCCGTCGCTTGAAATTATAACCCCGGAACCGGATGCTTTTGACGGCATTCTGTATCCGAAATCACCCCCAAAAGGATTTCCGAAAAAGAAATCTTGAAGTGAAGGTTGTGTTTGATGAGCTTCGTAAGTTGTTTTAACATGAACAACGGCATTTACTGTTTTTTCTGCAGCTGTAGAAAAATCAGGTAAAACAGTTGTTGCCGCAGGAAAATTATTTGTCTTATATACAGGAATTTCTGTTTTTTCTGTTTGAAGAACTTTTTGTTCCGGTTCAAAAATACTGTTTAAACCAAAGGCTGCAATCCCGCCTAATAATGCCGTTAAAAAAAGAGTAAAAACTCTTTTAGCACTTCTGTCGGAAATTTTTTCAGAATTTTTCATCGTTCTTAAATTTTGTTATTATTTAGTAATTAATTTTGCTTTTTTGATCATTATCAAATTGTATGGAAACAAATGACGAACCAAACATATATTTGAAATAATTATTGACATTTTGACATATGCTAAAACGCATATAAGTTTTGTTTGTTACATAATTTTATACATTTTTTCAGTGAAGAAATTGAATTTATTATTTTACAACAATTTACAATTAATATCTGTTTTATGGAATTTTATAAATATACGGGAGCCGGTAACGATTTTATTTTAATTAATAACTATAACGGTGAGTTGCCGGATTTATCTGAAAAGCAAATCAGTTTTTTATGTAACAGACGTTTCGGAATCGGTGCCGACGGTATTATGATTTTAAAAAAACACCCTGATTTTGATTTTGAAATGGAATATTTTAATTCTGACGGAAGCGGAGGTACAATGTGCGGAAACGGGGGAAGGTGTATAGTTGCTTTTGCCCGAAAAACGGGTTTGATAAATAATTATGCAAAATTTCTTGCATCAGACGGAATACACGAAGCATATATTTTAAATGACAATATCGTAAAGTTAAAAATAATTGACGTTAAAAAAATTGAGAAAATATCAAGCGATTATACTTGCTATACAGGTTCTCCTCATTACATAAGGTTTTGCAGTAATATTGGCAGTAGTAATGTATATAAAGAAGGACAAAAAGTCAGATTTTCCGACAAATTCAAAAATGACGGGATAAATGTAAATTTTATTGAGATTTTACGCGATAATGTCTTAAAAATAAGGACTTACGAAAGGG
>JALSMF010000279.1 GCA_026987795.1 Bacteroidales bacterium | reverse complement strand
TTGGCTTTGGAGATGATACTCGGTATTGAGTTATTCAAAGGCAGTGCTGTTGAAGGTGCATCAATTGTTCCGCTTGCATTTCCTTTGATTGCCGGAGCCGGAAGTATTACCACTCTGCTTTCTTTAAGAGCCGAATATTCGTATTTGAATATTATGATTGCTTTATTTCTAAATATGGTAGTTGTTTTTATCGTTTTACGCACGACAAAATATATTGAAAATTTTTTAGGACAAACAGGTCTTACTATCCTGAGAAAAATATTCGGAATTATCTTACTTTCGATAGCAATAAAGTTATTTATGTCTAATATTGCAGATTCAATAGCTACTCATTTTCCGGGTCTTATAGAAAGGTCAGGAAATTAAGGTATTTTGATATTATACAAACTTTTTTAAAATAAAAATTATGCAAAACATTGAAAATTACGACTTTGCTAACAAGAAGGCCATTGTAAGAGTGGACTTTAACGTGCCTCTGAACGAAAAATTTGAAGTAAGTGATAATACAAGACTTACTGCAGCATTACCTACAATAAGAAAAATTGCTTCGCAGGGTGCTGTTATTTTAATGTCTCATCTCGGCAGACCAAAAAATAAAGAGGAAAAATTTTCATTGAAACACGTTGTTCCGGAATTATCTAAACTTCTCGGTGAAGATATTCTTTTTATTGACGACTGCATAGGAGATAAGGTAAAAGAAAAAGTTAACGGTTTGAAAAACGGCGATATTCTTTTACTTGAAAATTTACGTTATTATCCGGAAGAGAAAAAAGGTGATAAAGATTTCGCAAAGCAACTTGCAGACCTTGCAGATGTATATGTAAACGATGCTTTCGGAACAGCACACAGAGCACATGCATCTACAACGGTAATTGCTCAGTTTTTTCCCAACGATAAAATGTTCGGTTATTTAATTGAAAACGAACTAAAGAATCTGCAAAAAGTATTGAGAAATCACGAAAAACCGTTTACGGCAATTCTCGGCGGAGCAAAAGTGTCTTCAAAAATTACCGTAATTGAAAAAATGCTCGACAAAGTTGATAATCTGATTATTGCCGGAGGTATGACATATACCTTTATTAAAGCTCAAGGCGGAAAAATCGGAAATTCTCTTGTTGAAGATGATTATATTGAAACAGCGACAGAACTTATAAATAAAGCAAAGTCAAAAGGCGTAAATTTAGTATTACCTGTTGACAGCTTAAACGCCGATAAATTTGCAGAAGATGCAAATACCGAAATAACTCCGGCTGACAAAATTAAAGACGGGTGGATGGGTTTAGATATAGGACCTGAAACCGTAAAGTTATTTTCGGAAATTATTAATAATTCAAAAACAATACTTTGGAACGGTCCTGCCGGGGTTTTTGAGATGGATAAATTTGCTGAAGGAACAATAAAAATTGCTGAAGCCTTAGCCGAAGCAACAAGAAAGGGAGCTTTTACACTTATAGGCGGCGGTGATTCGGTAGCAGCAATTAAAAAATATCATTTGGAAGATAAAGTCAGCTATGTATCAACAGGCGGAGGTGCTATGTTAGAGTTTCTTGAAGGAAAAGATTTACCGGGCATTGCTGCAATTAAAAAATAAAATCAGGCACAATATCCCCCAAAATAAAAGCCGTATAGAATTTTTAAATTATATACGGCTTTTTTTATTTTAACGGAATTTAATAAACTAATTAATTCCGAGTTCTTTTTCTACAAGTTTAGTAACATCATCACTGTCATCATAATAAAGCAGAGCATTTTTGTCTATTATAAATCTGTATCCGTATTTTTTTGCCACGCTTTTAAGTGCATCATTAAATTTTTTACGAACAGGGTCGTAAATTTCTTTTTGTTTTTTATTAGCTTCTGTTTGTGCCGAAACCTGAAATTTTTGAATGCGTTCGCCCAGCGATTTCAACTCGTCAATTTTTGTTTGCTTTATAATATCGCTTAAAGAAACTTCATTTTTTTTAAACTCTTCAAGTTTTTTATTGTATTCATCCTGCATACTTTTAATTTGGTCTTCAAGTTGTTTTACAAATTGAGAATATACCGTGTCGGCTTTTTGAACTTCAGGCATTTTTCT
>JALSMF010000278.1 GCA_026987795.1 Bacteroidales bacterium | reverse complement strand
TAGCTGCTCTTAACTGTTGATAACGAGCCACTTTTTTTATGATTTTCCCTTCTTCTCTCTCAAAAACAATAAAGTGTTGCAAAATATCCAACACTCTTGCAGGTTGCAATAAGCCAATAATTCCAAGCTTCATTCGTTCTAAAACTTCTCCATTGGGCAAACGGTCAACATCAAAATTCCAAAGTCCGTCTTTTTTATCTTGATAAGTAGGGCAAAGGTCATTTTTAGGTTCAAGAATTGGGTTGTGTTGGCTTACATCGAGTAAAGTATTTTTCCATTCGTTAAAATAGGATGATGATGATCCAGGTATTCCGTATTTGGTTATTCTGCCGTTACAAGCAACGCCAAAAACGTGGCACATATATAGTTTATCGGCTCGCTGGTCGTAAGTAGAAAACTGGCGAACGCCCTCCATCCAGTTTGTGCCTTTTCTGGCTCTTTGTTTGGCTTCGATAGGAACTAATGGAATACCGTTTACCAAAAGCACAATATCGGTTTTTACCATTTTGTAGCCCTGCACCCAATATTGATTGGTAACAATAAAATCGTTTTCCCAAATATTTTCAAAGTCTATAAAACGAACATCAATATCAGCATCTTTTATCGAAATAGTTACACCTGAAACCAATTTATCAAGAAAGGCTTCATTGCCTAAAATTGGGATAGGATTATTTAAGTTTTGCAATAGCAATTCAACAGCGTGTTTGGCAACATCTTCACTAATGCTGTTAATCTTTGCCGTTTTCTCAATAAGAATTTGCTCAATAACAGGTTTGGAAAAAGCGCGTTCGTAGATTTTCAAATCTTCATTGCTTTTAAAAGTCCAACCCATTTTACTAAGCCATTCGGTTACTGGTTTTTCAACCCCTTTTAGTTCTGATAAATGTCCCATAATTAATTATTAATCCTTAATTGTTAATTGTCAATTCTGTGTTTGACTGATTTTATGATGCTTGTAATGAGTTTTATTAATTCAACCGCATCAACATTAATATTTTCAAATTCGTTTTTTGTTATATAGTCAGTTAATTTTAGCAACTCTAACTAGTATAAAGTTTCGTTACATTCTTTTTGAGCTATTGCCATTTTATGAATAAAATCAGCATCACTTTCAGCGTGTTCGGCTTCTCGGTATAATGCACCAATTGCAGTACCTGAACGTAAAAGTTGCTTGCTCATAACAAATTCTTTTTTAGTATCACATAAATATTTATATAAATTAACAATCCTTACGGCAAAATTTAAGCTCTTATCTTTTATTTCGTTATATTTCTTATTCATAATTTACCATTAACAATTAATCATTATTTTCAATCAATTTTTTCATCTCTTTATCAAAATCGGAAATATATTTCTTATCCTCTTCTTTTCTATATTTATCATACTCTGCCTTTGCTTTCTCTATGGCATTTTTATGACTGATAGCACCTGCATTATTTAAGAGTTCTTTTTCACTTGCTTGTAAAAAAGCATCTAACTTTTGTATCCAATCCTGCATTTTCATTAATCTGCCATTTGTGGCTTGTAATTCGGCAAAATCAAGATACATCGAAACTATTAAATTGAGTTGCTTTATTTCATCCTCTGAGAGATAATTTTTAGCAATACCTACATCTTTTTTGGTAATGTATTTTCCTTTGAAATTTGTTAATCCTATAAATGGTTTACTTGCATCTGCTCGTTGATTTATCATTTCGGCAGCGGTTTGCCCGTGAATAGCATAGTGCATTTTATTTTGAACTGTTGCAAAAAAGTTTTTTGTCAATTTTTCGTCATTTTTATAGTCTATGCTTGTAGCATATATATCGGTTATTTTTTGATAAAAATTGCGTTCGCTGCTGCGAATATCTCTAATGCGTTGTAATAATTCTTCAAAATAGCGAGAACGAGCACCTTCCTGTTTCAGGCGGTCGTCATCCATTGTAAAACCTTTTATTATGTATTCTTTTAGTCGTTTGGTTGCCCAAATACGAAATTGTGTGCCTTGAATAGATTTTACCCTGTAACCAACAGATATTATTACATCAAGATTATAATAGTTTGGTGCTTTTTGCTGAAATTCGGAAATTCCGAATTT
>JALSMF010000277.1 GCA_026987795.1 Bacteroidales bacterium | reverse complement strand
GACCGACTTAATATTTTATAATATTTGCAAAAAACGAATGACTGACCGACATTTAAAATCATACATTATAAAAATTACGGGTTTAGTGCAAGGAGTCGGATTTCGTCCGTTTATATATATCCTTGCCGAAAAATTCAATCTGAAAGGTTGGGTTGAAAACCGAAACGACGGTGTTTTAATAAAAATTAATGCCGATAAAAAAGCCGCTCATAATTTCATTAAGGAAATAAAAAAACAAGCTCCCCTCGCCTCCTCAATAAAAAATATAACAATATCCGAAACCTGTTTTGAAAATTTTAAGACATTTTTCATAAAAAAAAGTGAAAGTTCGTCTGATGACATTACTGAAGTAAGCCCTGATATTGCCGTTTGCAATGCTTGTCTGGAAGATATAAAATTACAAAAACACCGTATCGACTATCCTTTCACAAATTGTACAAATTGCGGTCCGCGATTTACGATTATAACAGACTTACCTTACGACCGCATTAACACAACTATGGCGGAATTTGAGATGTGTGATACCTGCAAAAATGAATATACCGACATTTACAACCGTCGTTTCCATGCTCAGCCGGTTGCCTGCAACAATTGCGGTCCTCATTATACACTTTATTACCGATGCAATTTCTATAATAAAATAAATGATATTCTTGATATAGCTTCATACCTTACGGAAGCAGGAAAAATAATTGCCGTAAAGGGCTTAGGCGGTTATCACTTAATGTGTGATGCAAAAAACGAAGATGCCGTAAACAAACTTCGGCTTTTGAAAAACAGAGAAAGCAAAGCATTTGCAGTTATGGTAAAAGATACGGAAACAGCAAAAAAATATGCTTACGTCTCAAAAACGGAGGAAAATATCCTGACATCTTGGCAAAAACCTATTTTATTGCTGAAAACTAAAAAGCAACTTGCAGGTTCGGTAACAAACGGTTTATCAAATGTCGGTATTATGCTTCCGTATATGCCCTTTCATTATTTGCTTTTTGAAAGGCTGAAAACCGATACCGTTGTTATGACAAGCGGAAACTTAACGGACGAACCCGTCATAACAGACAACAACAAAGCATTCAAAACCTTTGATGATAAAGCAGATGCAGTTATAACCCATAACAGAAAAATTCATAACAGGGCTGATGACAGTGTAGGAATTGTTATTAACGATAATTTCCGATTATTGCGACGCTCTCGGGGCTTTGCACCTTCTCCCGTCATTACCGATTTAAATACCGAAGGTATTTTTGCAGCCGGCTCCGAATACGTAAACTGTTTTTGTATAGGCAAAGGAAATCAGGCAATTATGAGCCAGCATATCGGCGATTTAAAAAACTACGAAACTTTTGATTTTTATAAAGAAAGTTATGAGTTATACAAACGGCTTTTTCGGTTTAAGCCAAAAATAATTGTTGCTGATTTACACCCCGATTATCTTTCCGGTAAATTCGCCGAAAACTTACACAAACAATTCCCGGAAAGCAAATTAATAAAAGTGCAGCATCATCATGCACATATTGTTTCTTGTATGGCGGAATACGGTTTGAACAAAAAGGTTATAGGAATTGCTTTCGACGGAGTAGGTTTAGGCGATGACGGAAATATTTGGGGCGGAGAGTTTTTCTTTTGCGATTTATCCGGTTACAAACGTTTTTCTCATTTCGAATACATAAAAGTTGCCGGAGGCGATAAGGTTTCTTCAGAGCCTTGGCGAAGTGCCGCTTCGTATTTGTATCATTATTTTGATGAAGACGTTTTTGACAATTCTGAACTTTTCGGTAAAAAAATTCACGGTAAGAAATTAAAAATGTATCTGCAACTTCTGAAAAATGACTTTAATACATATAAAATATCAAGTGCCGGGCGATTATTCGATGCTGTTTCGTCTTTGCTCGGAATTGTGCAAATTGCCGGTTACCACGCAGAAGCACCTATGAAACTCGAAAGCATTGTAAGTGCAAATATCGGTGATTTTTATAATTTTGAAATAACAAAAGATATTTCTTTTAAAAAAACTTTTGAAGGTATAATTTACGATTTAAAAAACAATGTTGATATTTCTGTAATATCTGCAAAGTTTCACAATACGATT
>JALSMF010000276.1 GCA_026987795.1 Bacteroidales bacterium | reverse complement strand
CCGATTTTTATCCGGAAAATGAAATTACGGCATTCCTTCGGATTATTTTTTCGGATGTTTTTAACCTTTCTGCAACAGAGGTTATTTTGAAAGAAAATAATAAACTTTCTTCCGAAAAAGAAAAAATGGTTTGTGAAATAGTCGAACGTTTAAAAAAATTTGAACCGTTACAATACATTATCGGTTTTACGGAATTTTACGGTTTGAAATTTTTTGTCAGTCGGGATGTTTTAATCCCGAGACCGGAAACAGAAGAGCTTGTTGATTTAATAATAAAGGAAAATTCGGACAAAAAAAACCTGAAGATATTAGACATAGGAACCGGCAGCGGATGTATTGCTGTTTCCCTTGCCGAAAACATAAGCGATGCCCTTGTTACGGCAATTGATATAAGTGAAGGGGCTCTGAATGTTGCAAAAAATAATGCTTTAAGAAACAGAGTTGATATCGAGTATATTTCGTCAGACATATTAAACTTTGACAAAACGGATATACCTTCTTATTTTCAAGACCGTTATTTCGATATTATAGTCAGCAATCCGCCGTATGTAAGACTTTCCGAAAAAGAAAAAATGCAAAGAAATATTATTGATTTTGAACCGGAAACAGCTCTTTTTGTCAGCAATGATAACCCCTTAATTTTTTATTCTGCTGTTTGCCGGTTTGCAAACCGACATCTCTCTGAAAGCGGGATGCTTTATTTTGAAATAAATGAAGCTTTCGGGACAGAAATAAGAGAACTTCTTGTTTCTCACGGCTTTACGGATATAAGAGTTGTTAAAGACATAAACGAAAAAAACAGAATAGCCGTCGGAAAATTAAGCAAGTGATATTTAACTTCTTTTTTTGTTTTGCTTACTTTTATTAAAACGCCGAATATACCGTCTCCAAAAAACATATAGTCCAAAGGTGTATATAAAAACACCTAAAAGCGTGTAAAGATAATACAGTTCCGGGTTTGAGGAATTAAGTCCGAACAGCGGTACGGTAAAACTTAAAATCAGAGGTGCTATAAACGGAGCCGCCATTCCGGAACCGAATACCTGGTCGTGTGCAGCAGTTGTTTTAAAATCTTTGTCTAAAATTCGAATTAAAGTTAAACCGGAAGACAGGGTTCCCGTTAAAGTTCCGTATAAACCTGCGATTCTTTCGAAAGGATATTTTAGTCCTGACCGCCTGATTTCATGAAATACAAAATAAATTGTAACCAATACGCCGACAGTTGTTAGAGTAATAATTATTCCCAGGTACCTCAACAGTATCGGAATTGAAATTGCGGCGATGGAAGCTGTTACCATAAAATCAAGAGAAATACCCGAAATTCTGGTCAAAAGCCCGTTATTAAGAAGGTTTCCCCATCCTAATTTATGAATTATTTTTTTTATCGGGATTGCAATTAAAGCTGCAAAAATAAAATGTAACCCCCAAACAGTACTCACCAGTCGGTGAATTTGTTCACTGTTTTTGTTTATTGACAGCAAACCGGTTTCAACCCCTTTTAATACTACATATGTCAGAGCATAAACAAATATTACGGTTGCTATTTGAAAGGAAAAGCCGTCAATCGCTGCGGTATCGGTGGTTAGCTTTCCGGCGCTCGGTTGTTCTTTTATATCTTTTATTACCCCTTTTTGTTGTTGCGGGCTTATTTTTTCAATACTTGAGTTTAAGTAATATTTTTTTTCAGGTGAAAGATTATGATAACTCCGATTAAGGCAGCCCAGATGTAACCAATTGCAGCAAATGTAAGTCCGATATCCCCTGCATGTTCAAAACCGGAAGACTCCCATGATCTCCCGAGAGAGTAACTTTGTCCCGGACCTTGTGCAAACCCCAGCATTAGAAAATACCCGAATGTCGGAAATAAACCCGGCATTACGGTTTGCATAAAAATATATGCAAGTATCAACCCTGTGAGTAACTGTATGCCTGTCCCGAGGGACATTACCAACCCCATGGCAAATGTACTTTCTGTACTTTTAGTTTCTGTTTTTCTCAATGTCATTGCAATAAAAACTATTGCAAGAAGATGATATACATAATTTCCCAGTCTTTCCGGAGATGTTTTAATCAATCCGCCCCCCCGGAG
>JALSMF010000275.1 GCA_026987795.1 Bacteroidales bacterium | reverse complement strand
CGATGACCAAACCGTTATTTTATGGGATATTGCTTCCCGCAGCAACATAAAAACCCTGGAATTTGACTCTCCGGTAAAAGATTTGGCTTTCAGCAGGGACGGTAAATATCTTGTTGCCTGCAGCGATAATCAAATAAGAATTTTTACTACCGGATTTCCGGCTGTTTCAGATTAAATTTTCCTTTTAATATGCCTGACTGTAAACGTTTTCTGTTAAGAAGAATGCTTGATGAGCCCGTAGTATCGGGAAGTGTCGCAAATTTGGTTTCATATCTTAAAAAAGAAGGAAAAAATATCTTTTTATTTAATGAGTTTAATTTCAATGATTTCATTAGTTCCGTAAATGAATATATCAGAATCGAGTTGAAACAAAAAACAGAACTAAGCAAGTTTGACAATAAAATTATCGAAATTAACTTTTATTCCGAGAATAAATTGCAGGAAAAGTTTAACCTGTCAGAAAAATATTCTTTATTCTTCTATACAGCAGGTAAGTTACTTAAATTTGCAGTTTTACCGGAAAACTATTTTAAAAAAAATGAACCAAAAACAAAGTTCGGTATTCAAAAACTAATAAATAATCTTGCCGTAGGCAAAATACAAGACTATATTTATAAATTTGTTTACGAGAAATACCTTGAATCCTATCCGGAAAGAAAAATTTTGCTGAATAATGCCGTAAGCAAGGAAATAACTTTGAATGAGAAAATCCTGGCAGGAGAACTTCTCGAAAATGAAAAACTTCTTTATAAACTGAACTTTAAAACAAACGAGCGTAAAAACAAACAAATTAAGGAAAGTTTCCTCCTTGTCGGAGAAAACTCTTGTTTTATTATTTTCTTGAATCAAAACAACGACCTGATTGATTGTGAACGGATTGTCGGCGATCCGGTTGTCAAAAAAAATATTTTCAGAACAAAAATTATTATCGATAAATTTAAACTGACGCCGTTAAGAAAAAATACAGATATTTTTATTAATCTTCCGGAAATTTTGAAAAAAAAAGGAACTGAGCGTATAAGAAATGTTGCCGAGTTCTGCATATTTCGGAAAAAATACAGCGAAGCAAAGCAAGTTTTATTGTATCTGACTGAAAGGGAAAATAATCCTGCAGACAAATTTTTATTGTTTCTTAATGAGTTTAAAAATAATAAAGAGAATATTGAAGATTTTATTCGAGAAAATAACCTCCCGGAAACAATAAACGAATTCCTCAAGCTTGATAATGCCCAAAGTTTTTTAAATAATATTTTTGAGCAAAAAAAGTTAACATTTGAGGAAAAAACAATTCTGATTTATACTATTGCAGAATCTGTAGAAAATTCCGAAAACGGGAAAAAGATAATACCCGTTTATGAAACAATACGTAAAAAATTCAGAAAGAAAAATAAAAACCTGACGGACAAAACAGTTTTTGATATAAAATATTCACAGTTTCTTATTAAAACGGAAGAAAAGCGTAAAGCAGGAAAAATTCTTAAAAAGCTGCTGAAAAATTTACCCGACGAAACAATATCAGACCTCTTGCCTCCTCCCGATTTAAGCCCTGTTTCCGAAAACAGCGGGCAACTGTTGAAAGTTAAAGTATTAGAGTTGCTTGCGGAAACTAAGACAAAAGACAGTTCGGATGACGAAATAAGAAAGATAAGCCTGTTGCAGCCTTTGAATGAAAAAAGAACAGAAAAGCTTATTTCAGTTAAAAATAAAAACCTGAGAAAAAGAGCAGAAGAGGCAAAACACATATTATGCGGAAATGATTTATTTACTGAAAACGACCCTGTTTGTCCCGTTAATTATAAACCGCTGAGCAAAGAAAAAATATATAACCGCCTGCGGCATCCGTCCGTTACCGGTAAAGGAAAATTATATAATATCAGGAAGTGGATTTCGGAAATAGACGAAGATGATTATACTGCCGTTAAAAATTATTCAGAACGTATTTTTCCGGAGCACTACAATACTTTGTATGCGGTTTTGAAAAATACGGGAGAAGTTTTCGGCATAAACGATGCGGAATTTTATATATCAAAAGGTGAAAAAAACGATGAAATAATAGGATATGAAGCCGATCCGCCGTATATAATTCTCGGGAACCGATTTTTGGATAAAAAATCTCCGAAGTATATGAACTTATGCGAAATACGTTTTGCCGTTGCTGCCGAATTTGCTCATATTTATTTTAAACATACAAAACTTACGGCAAAAGATATTTGGCGAGGCTTGGCAGTAAAAGGTGCAATTGCCGCAGATGCAGCTTTGGCAGCTGTTCCCGCTGCCGGTTTTTTAGCCGGTGCTTTAAAAAATGTTCCTAAACTTAATCTTGTTTCAAAAATTTTCAAGGGAACAGCCTCCGGGTTATCAGGCGGCAAATCCGCATATGATGCGGCATTACGACTTTCGGAATATTACGGTAAAAAAAGAAAACCGAAAAAAGAAAAACAAAAGCAAAAAAATTTGATTGCGGTATCGCGGCTTATGCAGTACACTGCAGACAGAGCGGGATTGCTTATTTGCGGAAACCTGACTTCAGCCATAAAGTCTGTATTACTTACCGAAAAATTTGATAAAGATATTATTTGTGAGATAAAAGCCTCGTCTTTAAAAGAATTTTTACTCCGGCAAAACGAAAACGGAACATATAAATACCAAAATACGGCATTACGAATTGCAAATTTGTTCTCTTTTTATTTCTCGGAAGATTATGAGATTTTAAGAAAAGACATAAAAGCCGAATAACCTACTCAGCTTTTTCGATGCTTATTCCGACGGAAGTAACTCTCGGCAAATCTTCCTCCCGCATTCCGTGGCTTATGCAAAACCGGTAATTTCCCTTTTCGGGGAATAAGACACGTGTTTTATACAGAAACTTATTTTTTATAACATCTCCGTGTTTTTTTCCGAACCATTTCCCGGTTTTATCGGTAATAAAAAACATAACGGTATCATTTAAAATATTACCTGAGGGCGATTTTGATTTTATCAGCAGCCATAAATTTTCTGTAAGAAAATCTTCTTTTACGTCAATTTTTAAGAAAATATTATAATACCGGTTAATATTCTGAATTTCTGCATTAAAGCATAATGAATCGTTTATTTGCCAGATATTTTTCGGAATTTCGGATTTTTTTTCAAAAAGAGAATCCTCTTTGCACGAGCCTGAAAAAGCGGCAACAAACAGAAAAAGCGGTAATATTAAGTTTTTAATCGGCATTCTTGTTTGAATTATTTTTATTATTTTGATTTTTATTTCCCGAGAATTTTTTTCTGTTTTGTTTTTTTCCGCTTCGCTTTTTTCTTCTTTTCTTATTTTTGTTGTCGAAACGGCTTATGCTGTCTTGCCCCAGAATATCATTATACTCTGTTACCCTGCTGCTTACAACTGCCTCTTCCGAAAGTTTTTCGGGTTTGTCTCCTTTTCGGTTCATTCTTATTATTTCAAAAACTCTTTCGGTTGAAACGGAAGTTATAAAATCTCTGTCTTCCGACCTTACCGAATACCAAATAATCTTTTTATAAACGTCAATTTTTATAAATTTAGCCGTTCCGCTTTGAATCTCAAGATTAATTTTCGGGGGAAACTCAGATATTGCATCTTTATAACTTTCTTTCTCAAAATTAAGGCAGCATTTAAGCTTTCCGCACTGTCCGGCAAGCTTTTGCGGGTTCATCGACAGTTGCTGTTCTCTTGCCGTATCTGTCGTAACCGAATTAAAGTCATTCATCCATGACGAACAGCAAAGTTCTCTTCCGCAAGAACCGATTCCGCCTATTCTTCCGGCTTCTTGGCGAGCACCTATCTGCTTCATTTCAATCCTTATTCTGAACTCATCGGCAAATTTACGTATAAGCTCTCTGAAATCAACACGTTTATCCGCAATGTAATAAAAAATTGCTTTTGTCCCGTCGCCCTGAAATTCTACGTCTCCGATTTTCATGTCCAGATTAAGGCTTTTAGCAATTTGCCTTGCTCTGAGCATAACTTCGTTTTCGCGAGCTGTTGCCTGTTCCCATTTTTCAATATCGGTTTGTTTTACTTTTCGGTAAACAATTTTAAAATTGCTTTCCGGGTCAACCCCCTTTCGCTTCATTTGCTCGCGAACAAGTTCTCCCGAAAGAGAAACTGTTCCTATATCATGACCCGGTGAGGCTTCTACGGCAACCATATCGCCCTCGGTAAGAACAAGTTGATTTATGTTTTTGTAAAACTCTTTTCTTGTATTCTTGAATCGGACTTCTACAATGTCCGGAGTATTGGCGGTTTTAGGATAATTTCGAAGCTCGTTAAAAACGTTTAGTTTATTGCAACTGTGCGGGTTGCAGTATTTTCCGCCTTTTATCGCCTGTGAAGCACAACCTCTTAATGTATAATCTTCTTCTGTCTTCATTTCTACTGTTTTTTATAACAGTAAAAAAAGTATGCGTTCCTGTATGTCTTATTTATTTAATAGTTTTTTATACGAAATCTTAATTTTAAATATTAAATAAACTTATATTATTTATAGTTTTAATTTTCCGGAACAACCAACTTTTTACTGTGGTTTAATTTTTAACAATCTTGCGGTTTTTAATGCAAGATCCAAAAAAACAAGTTTATTGTAGCCGTTTCTTTCTATATGATTATAAGCTTCGTTAAACTCGTTCATTAACTGACGTATATTGTTTTTATGTATAAAATTATTAAACTTTTCAGAGAATATTTTCTCATTATCGGTCAAAAATAAAATTTTATTTTGATTTTCGGGGCTGATATTTAATATAAAATTTTCACGCAGTAATTTAAGGCTGTAACTTAAAAAGTCTTTTTGTGCCTCTCTGCCTGATTTTGCAATATCTTCCGCTTGGCTTATCATATTATTAATTTTTATGCCGTAAGCATTTCTCATAAACTGAGCAAATTTTTTAAAGTTTTCAGACCCTGCCTTATTCTCGTTGTTTTTTAGGAGTTCTTCAGCTTTAAGAAAATTACCGTCCGCAATATTTACGGTTTCTTTTATTTTTTCATCCGTAAAATTATATTTTTCTTTTATACTCTCGAACATTGTCTGTTCAGAAATTCTCGGAATTTTAACGAGTTGTGTTCTTGAAAGTATGGTTTTTATTATTTTATCGGTATCTTCGGCTACTAATATGAAGATTGTTTTAGGCGGCGGCTCCTCAATCATTTTCAGCAATTTGTTCGAAGCTGATATGTTCATCTTTTCCGGCATCCAAATTATCATAACTTTAAATTCAGACTCATAAGGCTTAAAACTAAGTTGCTTAATTATTTCTTCGCTTTCCTGTGCAAATATTCCTGCTTGTTGATTCTCAATCCCTAATTTTATCATCCATTTATTAAAACCGTGGTACGGGCTTTCTGAAATAAACTCCCTCCATTGTTTTATGAAATTAACACTTACGGGTTTCGAGTATGATTTTGTTTTTATTACCGGGTATACAAAGTGTAAATCGGGATGTATTAACTTGCCGTATTTTAGGCATGAAACACACTTTCCGCAAGAATCGTTATCATTTTTATTCTCACAGGACAAATATTGTGCATAGGCAATTGCAAGAGATAGTTTTCCGTTGCCTTCCGGTCCCGTGAACAGCAATGCGTGACTGACCCGATTCATCTTAACTGAATTTATCAGTTTTTGTTTTATTGTATTATGTCCTGCTATATCTCTAAAAAACATTTACATTTGTTTTTGGTTTCAAAAGTAACTATTTTAATAATTAGTTTAAAAATATTATTCTGAAATGGAGAAAGAAATATTACAATATATTATTAATCATACAGATAGAGAGGACGATGTTCTTGCAAAACTGTCTCGCGAAACTCATTTAAAAACTGTTCAGCCCCGTATGCTTTCAGGTCATTATCAAGGAAAATTACTGGAATTTATCAGTAAAATGATACATCCGGAGAAAATCCTTGAAATAGGAACGTTTACCGGATATTCTGCAATTTGCCTGGCAAAAGGCTTGAAAGACGGAGGTTTGTTATATACGATTGAAGTTAATGACGAAAGAGAAAATATAATTAAAAAGTATATTGAAAAGTCAGGAATGGAATCAAAAATAAAGCTGCTTATCGGAGATGCAAAAGATATAATCCCAAAATTTGAAGAAACTTTTGATTTGGTTTTTATAGATGCAGATAAGTCTGAGTATTTGGGTTATTATAAAGCAGTAACAGATAAAGTCAGAAAAGGAGGTTTTATAATTGCGGATAATGTTTTATGGGACGGCAAGGTTATTGAGAATATTCAGGAAGATGACGAATCAACGAAAGGCATTGTCAGTTTTAATGATTTTGTCAGAAACGATAAAAGAGTTGAAAAAATAATTTTGCCGATTAGGGACGGATTAATGTTAATCAGGAAAAAATAAAACAGCCGACATATTTTATAACTGATTTTCACAAAATTAAAAAAAATATTATTTTTGAAATCTTATACCGATTTTATGATAAAAAAGTGTGTTTTTCTGTATAAGAACTTATAGCAAATTTTATGGTGTTAAAGAAAAAATCAATAGCCGACGGGATTAAACTTATTCTCCTTATTATTATAGTGTTGGGAGTTATTAATTTTTTACTTACGGCATTTTATAATAAGAAAGCAACAGATAAAAACTATAAAATAATCCTTCTGGATAAAAGTCTTAACAACCTGTATCTTATTGTTGATGATGCTGAAAGTGCAGAAGAAGTTACAGATGCTCTAATCAATAAAATAAATTTGAGACTTAATTTGTCGGAGAGTTACTTTAAAATAATAAAAGACGGCGGGAAATTTGAGGGAGTTACCGGAAAAGTAAAAATTACGCCTGCCGGAGAACCTTTAGCCCAAGCTCTGTCAGAATTGCAAAACAAACAAAAAAAAATATCCAAAAACCTGAAGAGAAACATAGGCAAGAACACCTTTTTGTCTGATAAAAATGTAATTCTCAACATTTCAGACATAAACTATATAATAAGAAAAACCGAAGGTTTAAAAAAGAAGTTGCAAAAAGAAGCAGATTTATATAAATTTAAAAAGAATTTTGCAGATGTTTTCACACTTATTTTAATAGGTTTAGCGGCAGTTTTTACCTTCTTTTATTTAAAAAACAAACTCTCAAGAGATATTGACTATATCAATCGCAAACTTTCAAATATTTCCGGAAAAGAAGACGTGTCGCCTGATTTTAAAGAGGATTTAAGCAGAGAATTCAATAAAACAGATTCGGAAATTGACTCGGTTAAAAAACAAATAAAAGAAGTTGCCGGTTTTGTAAACAATTTGCTCTCTGATAATTATGACGTTGATTTCAGTTCGTCAGGAGAAAGAGATTTAATTCAAAAATCCTTGCTGAATTTAAGAGATAAGCTTAAAGAAAATATTGAAATAAATGAAAGAAGACTTGAAGAAGAGAAGAAACGTCAATGGTTTTCCGAAGGACAGGCAAAATTTAACGATATTCTCAGAGAAACAACATCGGGTATAAAAAAACTTGCCGAAACATCCTTGATAAATATGGTTAAGTTTTTAAATGCTGCTCAGGGAGGTTTCTTTATTGTAAATGACAGCGAAAACGAACCTTACCTTGAGTTAATTTCAGCATTTGCCTATGATCGTATTAAAATGCTTACAAAAAGAGTAGAGTTCGGAGACGGACTGGTAGGTATGTGTGCAGTTGAAAAAAATACCATTCTTATTTCAGAAGTGCCTGAGGATTATATGCAAATAGAATCAGGTCTCGGAGAAGCAGCCCCTAAAAATATTTTGATAATACCGCTTAAAACAGAAGATAACATATTGGGTGTTATAGAAATAGCATCTTTTTACGAGTTCAAAAAAGACGAAGTAGAATTTACGGAAAGTATTGCCGGAGACATAGCAACAACGCTTGAAACAACGAAAATTTCCGATAAAACAAATGAACTGCTGCGAGAAACACGAAAAAAATCTGAAGAACTTGCATTAAGAGATTCAGAAATGTCGGAAAAAATAAGCGAATTAAGAGATGCTCAAAAAGAAACCAAAAGGAGCGTGTCCGAAATGAATGCTCTTGTCTCTGTAATAGATAAAGTGCTTTTTAAATTAGAACTAACCACGGCCGGGAAAATAAATTCTGCAAACACCTTGTTTTTAAACAAATTAGGATATAACCCTTCTGAACTAAGAAATAAGCATTTTGTTGAATTCATAAAAAGTAAGGATAAAAAAACGGTAGAAGATATCTACAACTCTGTATCAAAATATAACTTTACCGAAAAAGAAATTATTTTCATATCCAAAGAAAACACAGAAATAAAAACAACATCTTTTTTCTCGGCAGTTAAAAATGAAAAAGGCGAAATAATACGCATATTGATGCTTGCCGACAATGTTTCGTACAGAGAAGAACTTCAAAAGAAAAATGACCTGTTGAGAGAAGAACTAATCTCAAAAGCCGGAATAATTTCCGAAAAGGAAAAAGAACTTAGCAGCTTGTTCAGCAAAATAAAAAACGCAGAAAACTATTCGGATACAGATATTGAAAAGCTAAAACAAAGAGAAAACAAAATATTAGAATCTAACGAAACACCTGTAGACAAGAAATATGCTTTGTGGCTTAAAGACATAAAAAATAAGAAAAAATGAAAGACGCTTATGCCCGAATAAGAGACATTTCATTATGGAAATATGCTGTGTACGGTTTCCTTGCAGGCTTGCTGTTTCCTGTTTTTGCGTGGGCATATTATACACTGTCGGAAAATTCGGAATTTAATATCGAAAATATTAAAAACCTGCACGACTCATTCGCCCTTTTATATTTTATAGACATTATACCCTTTATATCGGCGGTTGTTGTGCTGATAATTTCCGCAAAATTCAAAAAAGAAAGGCGAGAAATATTAGAACAACTTTTGCTGAAAGAAAATCTTATCAGCAAATATTCCGGATATATTAAAAAAATAGGAAAAGGCGAATATTCGGAAACGGCAAACATACTCTTTGAAGATGATTTAGGACTGTCTCTTAATGAAATGAGAGAAAACCTGTTAAAAAAATCAATAAATGAAGAAAGACAAAATTGGATTGCCGGAGGTAAAAATATTACAGACGAAATTCTTCGTAAGCATAATGAAATAAAGCCTTTAGCATATGATATTTTAGTAAATTTAACGGAATATACCGGAGCTGTTCAGGGTGCTTTTTATATATTTGATGACGAAATACAAAAATTAACGGCAGTATCCTCATATGCATACGGAAGAGAAAAATTCCTGCAAAATGAATACAGTTTGGGAGAAGGCTTAGTAGGACAGGCATCATACGAAAAAAACGTAATTTTCAGGAAAAACCTGCCTGACGACTTTGTTACCGTATCTTCAGGATTGCTGGGAGAAAAAAAACCAAAATCTATTCTGATAATGCCGCTTCTGGGCGATGAGAAAATTCAGGGAGCAGTAGAAATAGCATTCTTACAAAATGAAATATCGGAAGATGTCATAAATCTTTTTGAAGAATTAAGCGAGATTATCGGACAAACACTTTTTAACATAAAAGCAAACACAACAACTAAAAAATTGCTTTTTGAATCACAAAAACTTACCGACGATTTAAAACGGAATGAAGAAGAGCTGAGGAAGAATGCCGAGGAAATGAAAAAAACCCAAATTGAGCTGGAAAAAACAAATATTGAACTTGCTCAAAAAATTAAAGAAGTCGAGCAAGGACAAAAACGACTTCACGCTCTGCTTGAAAATGCATCCGAAGTTATTACAATTTACGATAAACAGGGAATAGTTCAGTATGTCAGTCCCTCCGTTAAAAACATATTAGGTTTTGCACCCGAAGAAATGTTAGGCGTAAACAGATTTGAAAGAGGAGATAAAATATTAAAAGACGTATTCTCAGACCTTATAAAAAATCCCGAACACGAACGAACATTTGAATACCAATATACAGATAAAAGAAACAGAAGACTATGGCTTGAAACAACCGGCAGGAACCTTCTTAATAATCCGGCAATAAACGGTATTCTTTTTAATACACGAGATATAACGGAAAGAAAAGAAGCCGAAACAGCAAAACGTTTGAGCAGCGAAATGCAGGCTCTTTCCGAGAACTCTCCCGATATGATACTCAGAATGGGACAAGACGGAACTTTTTTCTATGCAAACCCGGTTACGGAAAAGTTTATCGGCATAAAACCCGAAGTCCTGAGAGGAAACAATATCAATAATTTAGAAATCGACGAATCAGTTAAAAACTTTATTCTTGATTTAGCAAAAGAAACAAATATCGAACATAAAGAAATTCAAAAAGAAACAATATTTAACATAAACAATACAAAAAGAACCGTTCAGTTTAATGCAATACCGGAATTTGACGATAAAAAAATTCTTACAACAATCCTGTTTGTAGTTCACGACATAACGGAAAGAAAAGAAATAGAACTTGAAATTGAGAATAAAAACAAGAATATTACGGAAAGTATCAATTATGCACAACGAATACAATCTGCAATTATTCCGGATTTCGACATTATAAGAAGATACCTGCCCGATTCTTTTGTATTTTATAAACCGAGAGACGTGGTAAGCGGAGATTTGCCCTGGTTTTATGCCTCCGAGGACAACATATACATTGCAGCCATTGATTGTACAGGACACGGAGTTCCGGGAACATTAATCTCCTTTATCGCATATTTTTCACTGAACAGTATTTTAGGACGTAATGAAAAAATGTCTCCGGCAGAAATCCTTGACGAGTTGCATATAAGAGTAAGACAAACATTAAAACAAGACTCTCCCGACTCAAAAGCAAGAGATGGTATGGATATTGCACTCATAAAAATAAATTTAAGCGAAAATAAACTTGAATATTCCGGAGCACATCGCCCTTTATTCTTTCTCAGAGACGGAAACCTGAGCAGATATAAGGGAGACAGGATGTCCATAGGCGGAAAATCTATGTCGTCAAGAAGAGGAGGCAAAGAAGAGAAATTTACAAACTATGAAATAGATATTGTTAAAAAAGATAAAATTTTTATATTTACGGACGGATTACCTGACCAAATAGGCGGAACCGAAGGTCGTAAATACCAGGCAGGCAGAATCAGAGACATAATCACGGAAAAAAATAATTTTTCAATGAAAGAATATTATGATTACTTTGTCGAAGATTTTGAGAACTGGAAAAAAGATTATAAACAAATTGATGATATTTTATTTATCGGAATAGGATTTTAAATATATTTGTATGGAAGAAACATCTCAGGTCAATGAAAACTTAGATTTTGTGTTTGATTTTTATAAAATTATGAGAAGCAGTAACGTTACCTTTGCATACGAAGGTGAAATTACTCACGAAATTACAAAAGCATTCAGTTCGCTTGCAGAAAGTCATATAGCTTTGACAAACGAATCAAACGCATTGCAAAAAAGAGTCTTCCACGTTATGGTAGAATCTTTACAAAATATCAGCAAACACTCGGTTGAAAGAAAAATACCCGGCTCAATAATTGACGGGCAGGGAATATTTCTTGTTGCCAAAACAGAGCAGGAGTACAATATAACAACAGGAAATGTTGTATTAAAAGAAAATATTCCGGCACTAAAAGAGCATATTGAAAATATTAACTCTGCAGACAAAAAAGTATTAAAAGACCTTTACAAAGAAAAAATAAAATTCGGAAAGTTATCATATAAAGGCGGAGCCGGATTAGGGTTTATAGATATGGTCAGAAAAACAGGCGAAAAATTGATATATACATTTTTAGATTTGAATGATAAAAAATCATATTTCGTATTAACATCAACAATATTCAGAACTAAATAAAGAGAACTATGCGAGTAATTAAAATTGAAGGTACTGATGATACTCCTCAGGTAACGTTAGACGCAAATCCTGAGAATCCGTTTATGGAAATTTCCGGTCGTTCTTTACCGGAAGACGTGGTGTCTTTTTACGACCCCATTTTGGAATGGTTGGATGAATATGCGGAAAACCCGCTTGAAAAAACAGTCTTAAACATAAAACTTGAATATTTTAATACAGCGTCTTCTAAGCTGCTCTTAGACATCCTGCTGAAATTAGAAGATTTACATCAAGCCGGGCATGAAGTACTGGTAAGATGGCATTATCCAGATGATGACGAAGATATGGAAGAAGCAGGCGAAGAATATGAAGACATTGTAGAGGTACCGTTCGAACAAGTAAGTTATTCTATTGATTAATTGTTAAATAAATAATGCACTGTATATATCCGTTCTTTATATGCTTTGCATTATTTATTTGTTATAATCGGGTTGCCTGTTTCAGTTCGTTTAATCTAAAATACTATGAGTGAAGAAATATTAAAAGCGTTAATGCAGCTCTTTGCAATTATTGCAAAGCAAGACGAAGGCGTTGCAGAACAAGAAGAGAAATTCGTAAAAACATTTTTGGCATCTCAGCTGAGCAAAACTCAGGTTGAGGAGTATATGGATTTGTTCATTAAGCACTCAGAAAGAGAAGAAAAAAAACGAAAGAAAAAAGAAGGCAAAGAAAACCCGTCAGGACAGGTGAAAATGGTAGATTCAGTAAGGGTTATGGGAATCTGCCGAAAAATAAACAGAACTCTGGATCATAAACAAAAAGTAATTGTTCTTGCACGCTTGTTCGAAATGATTAATGTTGAGAAAAAACTCAGCGAACAGCGTATGGAAATTATTTCCGTCGTAGCGGATGCATTTAACCTCTCCTCTCAGGAATATTCAGAAATAGAAACTTTCGTTATAGAAGACGATTATAATAAAGTAGATTCCGAGTCGGTATTGATAATAAATGATAAAGAACTGCCGCATACAAAATCTCAACACATACTTTCCGAAAGTTTACACGGAAGTGTTCTTATTTTACAAATAAAAAGTGCCGATTTATATTTTTTAAAATATACGGGAAGGCAAGACGTTTTTTTGAACAGTACAAATGTTTACAATAACAGAATTTATTTATTCGCACCGGGAAGTATAATAAAACTGCCGAAAGGAAAACCGATTCATTACAGCGATGTGGTTGCGAGATTTATGAAGGATTTGGAAATATCCAACCTCTCGTTCATTGTTAACAAACTTCAATATCGCTTTAAAACCGGAGATATCGGAGTAAGGGACATCAGCTTTTCTGTTGACCACGGCAAATTGGTAGGAATAATGGGAGCCAGTGGTTCCGGAAAAACCACTTTGGTAAATAACCTTTCGGGAATAACAACCCCCTCTTCGGGAGAAGCAAGAATAAACGGAATAAACCTGCATCACAATAACGGTGAGTTAGAAGGTGTTATAGGATATATCCCCCAAGACGATCTGCTGATAGAAGAATTAACTGTTTTTCAAAATCTTTATTACAATGCAAAATTGTGTTTTAAAGATAAAAATGATGAAGAAATAACAGGTCTGGTAAATAAGACATTAAAAGATTTAGGTCTGTACGAAAAAAAAGACCTGAAAGTCGGAAATGCAATGAATAAAACTATCAGCGGCGGTCAGAGGAAGCGGCTGAATATTGCATTGGAGCTTATTCGGGAACCTTCAATATTATTTGTTGACGAACCCACGTCAGGTTTGTCTTCCAGAGACTCGGAAAATGTAATGGAACTTTTAAGTGAATTGACACAAAAAGGGAAATTGATTTTTGTAGTAATTCATCAGCCGTCTTCAGACATATATAAAATGTTCGACAGAATGCTTATACTGGATCAAGGCGGCTATATGGTCTGGTACGGAAATCCGGTAGATGCCATAGTTCACTTTAAAACTATTGACAACCAGATAAATGCAGATGTCGGAGAGTGCCGTTTGTGCGGTAACGTAACACCTGAACTTATTTTCGATATTATTGAAGCTGAGGTTGTTGACGAATTCGGTCAATATACCGAACAAAGAAAAATATTGCCGTACGAATGGGAAAGACATTATTTAGAAGGCGTACCCAAAGAAGAGGTAGAAGAAGTTGAGGACGAACCTCCTGCAAATTTGAATATCCCGAACTGGTTTAAACAATTCAGCATATTCTTAACCCGCGATGTTTTGTCAAAAATAAGTAACACGCAATACATAGTTTTGAACCTGCTTGAAGCCCCCTTATTAGGCTTTATATTAGCATTTCTTATTCGTTATATTGCCGATCCTACTTCAAATGTCTACATATTTTTTGATAACGAAAATATTCCTCCGTATATATTTATGAGTATTGTTGTTGCTTTGTTTTTGGGGTTGACCGTAAGTGCGGAAGAAATTTTCAGAGACAGAAAAATCCTGAAAAGAGAAAAATTTTTACACTTAAGCAGGTCTTCTTATCTGTCGGCAAAAATTGTTATATTAACTGTTATTTCTGCAATTCAGGCATTGCTTTTTGTCGTTATAGGAAATACAATACTGGGAATTCAGGGAATGTATTTTGCATATTGGCTGACACTTTTTTCAGTTTTTGTTTTTGCTAATTTTATGGGCTTAAATATTTCTTCAGCTTTTAATTCAGCCGTAACAATTTATATACTTATACCCTTACT
>JALSMF010000274.1 GCA_026987795.1 Bacteroidales bacterium | reverse complement strand
CGGATTAAAAGATTCCTGCAGCGAATTAAACTATGAAACGAAATACACACATTTTGTTCCGTCTCCGCTTCTTAAACATTACTTTGAAAAAATATTATTATTGTGTAAAAAAAATAAAATTAGGTTAATCTTTTTTTCAATGCCGATGAACGAAAGCTCTTTCAGAAAATTAAAACCTTCGTTTATCTCTGATTACGGACAGTTTGTTAAAAGGTATGAGAAACTTTTTCCCGAATTTGATATTTCGGATTCTCTTTACTCCTACCCCGACAGATATTTCGGAGACGCATCACACCTTAACAGAAAAGGAAAAATTATTTTCACGAAAGATTTTATACGAACGTTTATATCGAATAAAATTTAAACCGCAACAACTTCCTTAATTTCCGGAATAGCATTTTTTAATGCGTGCTCAACACCGAATTTCAGGGTCTGAACACTCATGGCACAAGTTCCGCAAGCTCCGGTAAGCCTTACGAAAACGGTATATTCATCTGAAAAATCAACAAAATCAATATCTCCGCCGTCTGCCTGCAAATACGGTCTTACCAGTTCTAAGACTTCGTTTATTCTTATAACATAGTTTTTCTTTTCTTTTTCCGTCATTATTTTGTTTCTCTTTTAATAAAAAACATTATGCTCCGCAACTTGCATTAGGATCTATTTCCACTTTCTTTGTGGGCTCAAGATTAGCATTTCTTTCTTCTATCTTCTCCGCAATATTTTTCGCCAAGCTTCTGAAAGCTTTTCCTTCCGGAGAGTTATCATCTAATGCAAGCGGTGTCCCAGAATCTCCAGATTCTCTTATCCCCTGAACAAGAGGAATTTGTCCGAGTAAAGGAATTTCCATTCTTTCTGCAAGTTCTTTAAGCCCGTCTTTTCCGAAAATATAGTATTTTTTATCCGGTAATTCTTTCGGTGTAAACCAAGACATATTTTCAATAAATCCTATAATCGGAACCTCTATTTTTTCAGCTCTGAACATTCCCACTCCTCTAAGAGCATCAGCAAGAGCAACTTGCTGCGGGGTGCTGACAATAACAGCTGCCGTTACAGGCATAGCTTGAACAATTGTAAGGTGTATGTCTCCGGTTCCCGGAGGTAAATCCATTATAAAATAATCCAACTCTCCCCAATCTGTGTCTTTTACGAATTGATTTATGGCACTTGTAGCCATCGCTCCTCTCCAAATTAAAGCATCTTCAGGTTTAACAAAAAAACCTATTGATAACATTTTTATTCCGTGTTTTTCTATAGGAATTATAACATCCTTTCCGTTCATCTTCTTTATTCCGGGAGTTTCTCCTTCAACTCCCAACATTTTCGGTATCGAAGGACCGTAAACATCTGCATCAAGCAAGCCCACTTTTGCTCCTTGTTTTGCCAATGAAATCGCTAAATTTACCGAGACCGTTGATTTTCCGACACCGCCTTTTCCAGAAGCTACGGCTAATATATTTTTGACTCCGGGTAAAATCTGCCGGTCATCTGTTCTTCCGAAAGAAACTTTCATAACGTCTATTTTCGGAGAGGATTTTATTTCAACTTCTACGTTTTCGGACAGTTCTGATTTCAAAAGCTTAACACATGCCTTTTCTATTGATTTTACAAAGGGATTTGTTTTGGGTAAGGATAAAGAAAATGTTATTTTGTTTTCTTCGGAACTAAGAGAGCCTATTGCATTTAAACTTACTAAGTTTTTTCCTGTTTCCGGGTCTTTCACCGCTGACAATATATTTAAAATTCTGTCTATACTGTATTTCATAATCTATGTTTAATTTAATCTTAATAAAAGGAAAGCACAAACATAACATTTAGATTCATTCTAAACAAGAAAATTAAAATATTTTTCGGAGAGGTGATTTTAGGGACTTCTTTTTTAGTCTTTTTTTTGTTTAAACAGAAAGTCTTTTTCTTTTTTGCTCAGGCTTCCGTAGCCTTTTTTTGATATTTTATCTAAGATTCTGTCAATTTCTTTTTGTCTGTCGGCTTTTTGCGAGTTGTAATCCCAGTCAGACGCAGGCTTAGGTCTGGAAAACTTATCCGCTCGGGATATCTTCATTCTGTGAGAAATACTGTTCTTCGAAGAAAAAACAGAAAAAATATTATTTAAAAAGTTATTAAATGCACGTGTTATATCTGCTCCTTTCTTCATCGAATAGCCAAACCACAACCCGAAAGCGGCACCTCCGATATGTGCCGTATGAGCAATTCCGTCAGATGCTGCAATCCCTCCTTTAAGATTTCCCAACAAGCCCATAAAATCTAATAAAAAAGCGATTATACCGATATATTTTATTTTTACGGGCCCTATAAAAATAAGGTTTATGATAAAGTCAGGCTTATAGACAACAACTGCAAAAACAACAGACATAACAGCTGCCGATGCCCCTAAAATCATTACTTGCTGCCCTGAGGGCAACAAATAGTTTATTCCGAGGTGCAAAAATGCTCCTGCAAACCCTCCGATAAGGTATACGGCAGACATCTGCTTGTCCGTAAAATACAGTAAAAACATTTTTCCGAACCAGAAAAGCCAAAGCATATTCATCAGCAAGTGCCAAAAACCTTCATGAACGAACATATATGTAAGTAAGGTCCACGGTCTTTTCAACAATGCTCCGAAATTACCGGGAACGCTTATATACTGAACGGTTTCGGGAATAAAAAGAGATATAAAAAAAACAACAATAAAAACTCCGACATTAATAAAAATAAGTTTGGTCAGCATATTGCCCTTTCTGAATGTTTCTTTCAGTTCGTTTTGTATGTTCCTCATTTTGTTTTATTTTAATATTGACTTAAAAAACCGCCACCCGAGTTTTTCTTTTTTTGCCAAAGCTTAATTAAAATAAACCCGAACAACATTCCGCCCAAATGTGCAAAATGTGCCACATTGTCATTCGGAGAGTTATTCAGTCCTGAAAATAATTCCAAAATACCGTATCCTATAACAAAATACTTGGCTTTTACGGGAACAGGGATAAACATAATATAAAGTTCCGTATTCGGAAACAACATGCCGAAAGCAAGCAACAACCCAAACACAGCACCCGATGCTCCTACCGTCGGAATGTGATACAGGAGGTTTAGTTGAGCTAAATTCGGATTAGTGTAATTTTTATAAGACGCTATTATCTCTGCACCTTGGTGCTTCACCATTTCTACTGCTTCGGGAGACAGTGCCGAGCTTATACTCAAAAATCTTAAATATTCAACAAAGCTGTGCAGGACAACGGCTCCGAAGCCCGTTACAAAGTAATAAATAAAAAATCGCTTTGTTCCCCATACCCGCTCAAGAACCTGTCCGAACATCCATAACGCATACATATTGAAAAATATATGCATCAGCCCGCCATGCATAAACATATGCGTAACAACCTGAAACGGCTTAAAAAGGTCTGATTTAAAAAAATAAAGCCCTAATATTTTATTCAAATCGATATTAAACATCACTGCAACAAGTTGTGAGAACAAAAACATTGCAGCGTTTATTACTAAAATTACTCTTACCGCCGGCGGTATATTAGCTAAAAACCCTTGTCGTTGATACATATATTATAAAATTATATTTTTGCAATATTAGTAATTTTTCGGGAATCCGGACATAAAGAACTTTTTGTTAAATAAATTTTCATATTTTTACAAAAAAATCACAATCTTTTTCTTATGGGTTCTGTTCAGCAAAAAAATACAGTTTGGCGAGTCAGGGGAGCATATTTTTTATCTGTCGTAAGTATAACAATGATACTTATTATGCTTGGATTTATAGCACTTATGCTTTTTAATGCGAAAAAGTTGTCGGATTATGCAAAAAAGAATATCGGTTTTACTGTTTTTATTCAAAACAATACAAAACCTTCGGAAATAAGCAGACTGGAAAATGCTTTAAATATAGCAGAATACAGTGTTTCGGCAGAATTTGTATCTAAAGAACAGGCAGCTTTAGAAATGAAAGAAGAATTAGGGCGGGACTTTACCAAGGTTCTCGGTTATAACTCTTTACCAAACTCAATTGAAGTTAAATTAAAGCCTGAATATACGTCGGAAGACAGTATAAACGTTATAAAACAACAACTGAAACATTTCCGGTTTATAAAAGATATTTACTATCAAAAATCTCTGGTTTCTTTCATCAATACAAATATTAAAAAATTAAGTGTGGTAGGATTGGTTATTTCCGTGTTTTTTTTAATGATAACCATAAACTTGATAAACAATACCGTCCGTTTGTCCATTTTTTCGAAACGGCTGTTAATAAGAACAGCCCAACTTGTCGGTGCAACAAGAGGGTTTATACGAAGACCTTTTATCATAAAAAGTATTTTTTCCGGTATTATCAGTGCTGCAATATCTTCTTTAATTATTACTCTTACTGTTTTAGTTTTAAAAGAAAATTTCGGAGATATTATTACCCTTGAGGGAATTTTAGAAATAGATATTTTTATTTTTATTTTCGGAATTATTATTACTGCTGTTTCGGGAAAATTTGCTGTTGACAAGTATCTGAACCTGAAAACCGATGATTTACACTTTGAATATTAAAAAAACAAATATTGTTTTAACTTTGCACACCAGAAATTTAATTTAGAACGATGAAAAAAGAAATTGAAAATACCGGCTTTGCTTTGGGCAAAAAAAATTATTATATGCTTGCCGGCGGCTTTATAGTAATTATACTGGGATTTATTCTTATGTCGGGAGGCGGTTCTGAAGACCCGAATGTTTTTAATGCAGATGAGCTTTTCAGTTTCAGAAGAATAGTGCTGGCTCCGATTATTATTTTGGCAGGTTTTGTTTTTGAAATTTACGCCATAATGAAAAAGCCTAAAGACGCAAAAGAAGATTAGAATAAATGAGTTGGACAGAAGCGTTTATAATTGCCGTTGTTGAAGGGATTACCGAGTTTTTGCCGGTGTCTTCAACCGGACATATGATTATTACCGAAAAAATACTCGGTTTGCAAAGCAGTGAATTTACAAACCTGTTTATTATTAACATCCAACTTGGGGCTATTTTGTCTGTTGTTGTTTTATATTGGAAGCGCTTTTTTAAAAATTTGAAGTTCTATTATATCCTGTTTGTTGCATTTTTACCTGCAGCAGTTTTCGGGCTGTTACTGGGAGATTATATTGACATACTGCTCGAAAGCGTTACGGTTGTTGCTGTTTCTCTGATTATAGGAGGGGTTTTCCTTTTGTTTGCAGACAAGCTCTTTGCAAAAACATCCGAAAATCAGAATATCGGGTACAAAAAAGCTCTTTTTATCGGATTTTTCCAGGTACTGGCAATGATTCCGGGAGTTTCTCGTTCTGCAGCAACAATTATCGGAGGTATGTCTCAAAAATTAACAAGAAAAACAGCTGCCGAGTTTTCGTTTTTTTTAGCAGTTCCCACAATGTTTGCAGCAACACTCTATAAGCTCTACAAAAACCACGAAGCTCTTAATGCAGATAATATTGACATCTTAATTTTCGGAAACATTGTTGCTTTTATTGTTGCAATGCTTGCAATTAAGTTCTTCATAAATTTTCTTACGAAATACGGTTTTAAACTTTTCGGATATTACAGGATTTTAATAGGAGCAGCTATCCTTATTTTACTCGCCTCAGGCGTTGATTTAAAAATAAATTAATTTTAATGTCGGAAAGAAAGTTCAGTAAAGAGAGTTTTTTAAACGGAGAAATCATTTTTATTGATAAGCAAATAAAATGGACATCTTTTGACGTTGTTAATAAAGTCAGAAGTTCACTTAAATATCAATATAATATACCAAAAATAAAAGTGGGTCATGCAGGAACACTGGACCCCTTGGCTACAGGTCTTCTGATAATATGTACCGGAAAAAAAACAAAAGAGATTCAAAATTTTCAGGATCTCCATAAAGAGTATGTCTGCACCGTAAAATTAGGAGAAACTACACCTTCTTTTGATTTAGAAACAGGTGTTGACAAAACGTTTCCTACAGAGCATATTAAAGCAGAAGACATAGAAGGTGCTGTCCTGAGCTTTAAAGGAAAACAAGAACAAATGCCTCCCGATTTTTCGGCAAAACGAGTTAACGGAAAACGTGCATACAACAGTGCAAGAAAAGGAAAATCGCTTGATTTAAAACCCTCCTTAATTGAAATATACGATATAAAAACAGAAGCAATAAACTTTCCTTTTGTAAAAATAAGAATTAACTGCAGCAAAGGAACTTACATAAGAGCCATTGCTCGTGATTTAGGAAAAAAACTAGGTTCGGGGGCACACTTAACAGAACTGAGAAGAACTAAAATAGGAAATTTTTCTGTTAATGATGCAATTACAGTTGATTTATTTCAAAAATTGTTGTAATTTTGCAGGTCTTTTCTATAAAAAATTATAATTTTTATGAAGTTATCTCTGTTTAACTACGATTTACCGCAAGAATTGATAGCAAAATATCCGGCAGAAAATCGCGATGACTCTCGGCTGATGGTGTTGCACAAAGATACCGGCAAGATAGAGCACAAAATATTTAAAGATGTTATTAACTATTTTGAAGAAAATGACATGTTTGTCTTCAATAATACCCGGGTATTTCCTGCACGGCTGAGAGGAATTAAAGAAAAAACCGGAGCTAAAATAGAAGTTTTCCTGCTTAGGGAATTAAATAAAAAGCAGCGTTTGTGGGATGTATTGGTTAGCCCTGCAAGAAAAATTAGAATAGGAAACAAGCTGTATTTTGGAGATTCTGAAACTCTTGTGGCAGAAGTAATCGACAATACAACTTCACGCGGCAGAACCTTGCGGTTTTTGTTTGACGGGGAATATGAGGAGTTCAGAAAGACTCTTAAAGAGCTGGGAGAAACACCTTTGCCCACTTTTGTCGGCAGAGATGTTGAGCCGGAAGATGCAGAACGTTATCAGACTGTTTTTGCCGAGTATGAAGGTGCTGTTGCTGCACCGACTGCAGGCTTACATTTCAGTAAAATTCTTCTTAAAAAATTTGAAATAAAAGGAATAAAAACAGAAGCAATAACTTTGCACGTAGGTCTCGGAAATTTCAGAACCATTAATGTTGAAGACCTCACAAAGCACAAAATGGATAATGAGCAAATTTTTGTTTCCGAAAAAACGGCAAATGCCGTAAACTCAGTAAAGCAGAGCGGCAGTAAAATTTGTGCCGTAGGAACAACCGTTGTAAGAACTCTTGAAAGCTCGGTTACCGTTACCGGAATATTAAAGCCTTTTGACGGGTGGACAAATAAATTTATCTATCCTCCTTATGATTTTCTTCTTCCTGATGCAATGATAACAAACTTTCATCTTCCAAGATCTATCCCGTTAATTTCAGCAGCAGCTTTCGGCGGACATAAGCAAATTATGAAGGCTTACGAAACAGCAAAGAAAAAAGGTTATAAATTCGGAACATACGGAGATGCAATGTTGATTATTTAGCTGTTATATATCCGGGTGCGATAATAATCTTTATGCTTTTGAATCTCGCATTGACTCAGAAACATTAATTATATAATCTCCCAGTTTTTCGCATGTTGAAAATATTTCGTTATAAATAACACCTGTTTTATATTTATATACTTTTTCCTTAATATTTTTTATGTGCTCTTCCCGAAGTTTGTTTCTGTATTCGTTTATTTCAGTTTCTGTTTCGTATGCTTTTGTAATATCAACCTTTGAATAGTCTTTTCCCAGGTTGTTCAACATTTCCTCAAGGGCTTTGTCTATAAGGGAAAACATATTTAAAATATTCCTGTCAATATCTTCGGGGAACGAAATTTTTGCCTCTTTTTTTCTGACTATAGTTTTTTCAAGGTTATGACAGGAGTCTCCTATACTTTCAATATTGTCAATTATCTCAAACATTCCTCTTATTTTTAGAGCTCCGGATTCACTTAGTTCTCCTTCTGATATTTTAGCAAGGTAATCTGCAATTTCTATTTCCATTCGGTCAGAAATTTCTTCATATTTTTCTATTTTTTTTGCAAACTTTTCAAACTTTTTATTTTTTTCGGCAGAATAGAGTTCTTTTACGAATCCAAACATTTTTGTAACACGTTCTCCGTAAACAAATGTTTCTTTTCGAGCCTGAAGAATTCCGAGCTCAGAAGTAGAAACCATTCCGATATTAATATATTTAAGACGAAATTCTTCGTCAGAGTCTTTGTCCGGAACCATTTTTATAACGGTTTTCTCTATGAGTTTTACAAACCAAACCATTATAAAGGTGTTTGTAATATTAAATAATGTATGAAACAAAGAGAGAGCAATCGGAATAGATGCAGAGTCTGTAAGAGGAGAGGGTCGTCCCATATCCGTAAACAAAAAGTTTATAAGTTTTATAACCGGATAAAATAAGATGAGTATCCAAACAACGCCGAAGAAGTTAAATATAAAATGAGCTCTGGCTGCACGTTTTGCAGAAACATTTGCGACCATTGCCGCAAGATTTGCCGTAATTGTTGTTCCTATATTTTCGCCCAATACCATTGCTGCCGCCATTTCAAAAGAGATAATGCCGTTAAAACACAAAACAAGAGTTAAAGCCATAGTTGCACTTGATGATTGTATTATTACCGTCAACAGTGTTCCTGCAGCAAGAAAAATTAAAAGAGAGCCGTATCCTAAATCTGTATAGTTTCCGAGAAAATGTAAAACTTCCGGGTTGCTTTTTATGTCCGGAACAGAGTCTTTTAGGTATCCTAAACCAATGAATAACAAAGAGAAACCAATTATAAGTTCTCCCCAAGACTTTCTTTTTGTATTTTTTGAAAAAAGCAGAGGAAACCCTATACCTATCAGAGGAATTGCTATTGTACTCATATGAACTTTAAAGCCCAGGATAGATATAAGCCAAGCTGTTACCGTTGTTCCTATATTTGCACCCATAATAACGCCTATTGACTCTACGAGAGACAGCAGGCCGGCATTAACAAAGCTGACAACCATAACTGTTGTTGCCGAAGATGATTGTATTACGGCAGTTATCAGAAAGCCCGTAAAAATACCTTTCACCCTGTTAGAGGTCATTGCCGCTAAAATGTTTCGCATTTTGTCTCCGGCAACTTTTTGCAGGGATTCACTCATCAGCTTCATCCCGAATAAAAAAATCCCTAACGAGCCCAGCAATGTCAGGAATTCAACAAATCCGAATTTCATATTGTTCTCAGTATTAATTTAAACAAACAAAATTATATTTAATAATTCAGATTATGTGATATTTAATGTTAATTTTTTGTAAATAAAAAAGCAGGAAACTCTGTCAGAAAAACTAATTTTAAAGTTTGGAAAAAAGGGTCTTTAAATCATTTTCCTTTAAAATAGGGCTTTATCTTAAACTCCGGATAATCGGAGCCGTATTTTTTAACTAATATGTTATATTGCTTTGCGGCTTCATTATATCTTTTTCCCTCAACGGAAATGCGGTTATAGGCACCTTCAATTTGAATCATAAGGGTTGAGATGTCTCCGGATGTGTTATTTTCAGATATTATTTGTGTTATTTCCGAATATTTTTTTTGCAGGTCTGACTGTAGTGAAATTTTATCTCCAAAGTCAGATTCGGCTAATTTTTCCCGGATTATTTTTGTTTCGTTTATTAGTTGTTCAAAACGGGCATCTTTTATTTTCACCGCATCAAACAATTGCGGAATAAGGTTGTCTCTCCGAGCCAGTACATTTTCAACCTGAGCCCAGGCAGCATCGGCATTTTCCTCGGCTTCAATAAGTTCAAACTTTACGGTGTTATCCTTTTCTTTTTCGGGTTGCAAAAAAATTACGGAAAATATGACAATTAAAATTCCGCTGCCGATTGCTGCATATTTGAAAAACTTCTTTTTTTCTTTTTTTTCCGCCTTTCTGTACTTGTTCAGTTCTGATAAAATTTCAACAGCTCTGTTTTCCGCCGGCTCTTGTCTTAAAATATCTTTCGCGTGTTTTTCTGCCTTATCAAAGAAGTTTTCATCTCTTTCTGTTTCGTATATTTTAAGGGCAGAATCTGCCAAAACAATGAGAGCTCGAGTAAGATGAGGATTTAGCGACAGTGCTGATTCGGCAGTTGTATACGCATCTCTGTAATTTTTGTAATAGAGATGCTTTTGTGCAAGGTCGACATTTTTTTCTGCTTTTTTCATCATTGCCGTCCACTCTTCTTCTGTCATTCCCAGACTTAAATCAAGCTCTTTCAACTCTTCCGGAGACAGCATTTTCTCTCGTTCACTATTTTGTAAAGCGATTACTTTATCTATATGCTTATTAAGTTTTTCTTCAAAGGTGCTCATTTCAGTTGTTTTTTATAATTACAGTCGGGGCAGAAAATAAAAGATTCAATATGTTTTACAGGAAACAGGGGAATAAAAAAGAGAGAAAAAAACAATTTCCTTTCATATATGTATAATTTTCCGGAGCAAAAAGGGCAAGACTCTTCGAAGTCTCCGGTTTTTACAGTTTTTTCTTTGGTTCCTATGATAATTAGCATCTGAATTTATTTTCTACTTTATTTTATATTCAATTCCCGGTATTTGCTCTAAACTTTCTATTAATTTTTTATCGACCTTTACCGTTTTACTTCTTGAAAACAGCAGAAGGTTAAGTTTTTTTTCTTTGTCATAAACCATAAACTCTATAGTTTGTTTTCCTTTTGTTTTGCTTAGTAAGTCTGATAAATTTTCTGTAAAAGACGGGGTTATTTTTTCTATGGGAACATTTAAAGTTAGTGTTTTTATCATTTTATTTTTTTCTTCAGACAAGAGTCCTATTTCCGAAAGTTTAAATTCAATATCGCTTTCATCTTTAGCGTTCCATCGTTTATCTACAACACCTTTTATTATTACGGATAAGTCTTTGATAAAATATTTTCTGAAATTCAAAAAGTCCTTCCCGAAAAGATAAAGGCGATGTTCTGCTTTATACCCTTCTATCAGAATACTGCCGTATGGTTTTCCGGTTTTTGTCTGCCCTTGAAAAACATCTTTTATAATTGCTGCTATTTTAATTTTTTTGCCTTTAAGGTCTTTCAGGTTCGCAAGGTCTGCAACATCTGCATTACAAAAAGCTTTTATTTCAAGTTCGTATTCATCAAGCGGGTGCTCCGACAAGTAAATTCCTATTACCTCCTTTTCAAATTTAAGGCGGTCAAGTTTATTCCATTCTTCTGCTTGAGGTATTTCCGGTTTTTTTATTTCAATACTTTCAGAGCCGAATATGCTTCCCTGATTTTCATCGCTTCCGTTTCTTAATTTTCCGCCGTATTTTATGCACTCTTCAATAAAGGTAAGCCCTTCGTTTCCTGATTCTGCAAAATACTGGCTGCGAGACAGGTTGTCAAGCTCATCAAATGCTCCGGCATATGCTAAGGCTTCTATTGTTCTTTTATTGACGGAGGAAAGATTTACTCGCTCTATAAAATCAAAAAAGCTTTTAAATTTTCCGTTTTTTTCTCTTTCTTTTATTATATCTTCAACAGCTGCGGCTCCGACATTTTTAATGCCTCCCATTCCGAAGCGAATTTGTCCTTTTTTGTTTACGGTAAAATTTTTAAAACTTTCGTTTATGTCCGGCAACAATACGTCAAGCCCCATCCTTTTAGCTTCGCTCATAAATTGCGAAACTTTTTTAATTTCTGAAAGGTTTCGGCTTAATACCGCACTCATATATTCGGCAGGATAGTGTGCTTTCAGGTACGCTGTTTGAAAAGAAACATAGGCATAGCCCGTAGAGTGAGATTTATTAAAAGCGTATTGTGCGAATTTCTCCCAATCGTGCCATATTTTTTCCGTTATTTTTTCATCATGTCCGTTTGCTTTACAGCCCTCCGTAAACTTTACCTTAAGGTCATCCATCATTGACCTGATTTTTTTACCCATTGCCTTTCTTAAAGAGTCTGCCTGCCCCTTGCTGAAACCGGCAAGTTTTTGAGACAATAACATCACCTGCTCCTGAAAAACCGTAATCCCGTATGTATCCTTAAGATATTCTTCCATTTCCGGAAGGTCGTAAACAATTTTTTCTTTTCCGTGTTTTCTTGCAATAAAGTTTTTTATGTAATCCATAGGACCCGGACGATATAAAGCATTCATTGCGATTAAATCATCGAACCTGTTTGGTTTAAGTTCTTTGAGATATTTTTTCATTCCGTCTGATTCAAACTGAAACAGAGCTGTTGTTTCCCCTTTTGAATACAATTCAAACGTTTTTTTATCATCAAAGGGAATGTTCTCAATGTCAACCTCAATACCTCTGGATTTTTTTATGTTTTCAACTGCATCTTTTATTATTGAAAGGGTTTTAAGCCCGAGAAAATCCATTTTCAACAAACCTATATCTTCTACGTGCTTTCCGTCATATTGTGTAACTTTAAGGTCAGAATCTTTTGCTGTTGAAAGAGGAATATAATTTTCGAGGTCGTCTTTTCCTATTATTATACCGCAGGCATGAACTCCTGTGTGTCTTACAGACCCCTCAAGTGTTTGAGCAAAAACCAGTGTTTTCTTTATAAGTTCGTTATCAGAGTTTTGAGCATCTCTTAATTCTTTAACTTCCTTAAACGCTTTGTCAAGAGTAATTCCGGGTTTCTCGGGAACAAGTTTTGCTAATTTATCAGCTTCATTGAGGGGCAGCCTAAGAACTCTCGCGACATCTCTTATTGCCGATTTTGCCGCCATAGACCCGAAAGTTATGATATTAGCAACTCTTTTTTCTCCGTATTTATCAATAACCCATTTTAAGACCCGTTCTCTTCCGTCTTCGTCAAAATCAATATCAATATCCGGCATTGAAACTCTGTCCGGATTAAGAAATCTTTCAAAAAGTAAATTATATTTAAGCGGGTCAATATCTGTTATTCTCAGGCAATAAGCAACTGCAGAACCTGCAGCAGAGCCTCTTCCGGGTCCTACGGAAACATCCATCTCTCTTGCAGCTTTTAAAAAGTCCCAAACAATAAGGAAGTATCCCGGAAACTCCATTCTTATAATAGTATCAAGTTCAAAGTCTAAACGTTCTTTTATTTCTTTCGTTATTTTTCCCCATCTTTTTTCTGCACCTTGATAAGTTATGTAGCGTAAATAGTCTCCTTCCGAAGAAAATTTTTCCGGCAGAGAAAACTTGGGCATAACTGGGTCTCTGTCAAGTTCATATTCTTCTATTTTTTCAGCTATTTCCTGTGTGTTCTCAACAGCTTCCGGAAAGTCTGCAAACAACTCGGACATTTCTTCCGGAGTTTTTAAATATTCTTCTCCGGAGTATTGCATTCTTGTAGGATCATCCAAATCTTTCCCCGTGCTGAGTGCAATCAAAATATCGTGAGCTTCGGCATCTTCTTTGTTTATAAAGTGGACATCGTTCGTAGCGATATATTTTATATCAAATTTCTGAGCTATTCTTACAATCTCTTGATTAACAATTTCTTGATATTTTAATGTTCTTTCATCTTTTTCGGTATTTCCGGTTTTATGTCTCTGCATTTCAAGATAAAAATCTTCACCGAAAAGGTCTTTATATTTTTTTGCAAAACTTTCTGCTTCTTTCAATTGTCCGTTAATAATTGCCCGAGGTAAAGCTCCTGCAAGGCATGCAGAAGAAACAACAAGTCCTTCTCCGTACTTTTTCAACAATTCAAAGTCTATTCTCGGCTTTCTGTAAAAACCTTCTGTCCAGCCATGAGAAACAAGTCTTATAAGGTTGTGATAACCGGTTTCGTTTTTGGCTAATAATATTAAATGATCAGACTTTTTATCCTTTTCTTTATCCCTTCTGAACCTGGATTCTTTGGCAACATAAACTTCACACCCTAAAATAGGTTTAATTCCGTTTTTTTTTGCTAATTTATGAAACAACTTCGCTCCGAACATATTTCCGTGATCCGTAATTGCAACAGAGGTCATTCCTGTTTGTTTAACCCTTTCAATCAACTTCGGAACAGCAGAAGCTCCGTCAAGTATTGAGTATTGTGTATGTAAGTGTAAATGAGAGAATTGGGACATAATTAATTATAATAGTTAAAGTTAAGATAAAAATGTAAAGTTATAAAAACAGAGATTAAAAGTTTCCGAAACTTCAAAATTTTTCTTAAAATACTTTTTCCTTTTTAAAAATAAGGCGTTATCTTTGCTTAAACATTAAAAATAAAACACTTAAAATTATGAAAGGTTTTTTTAATCACGTCTTGGCAAGTATGTTGGGAACATTCTTGGTTCTGATTCTTATCGGCATTATTAACATTTTTATTTTTATTGCTGTTTTATCTTCTTCCGGAGCTTTTTCTGAGGAAAGTGCTAAAATCTCAGAAAATACAATTTTAAAAATTGATTTTAAAGAGCCGGTTGAAGACAGAATGTCGGTAAAGCCCAATCTTAATACAATGAGGTTTGCAAAAACTCTCGGGCTGAAAGACATTAACGATGCTTTAAAAAAAGCAAAAAACGATGACAGAATAAAAGGAATATATTTAGACTTTTCTTTCATAAATATCGGAATCGCCTCTGCGGAAGAAATCAGAAATTCTCTGAAAGACTTTAAACGATCCGGAAAGTTTATTATTGCTCATTCCGATTTTTATACCCACAAGTCCTACTATCTGGCATCTGTTGCCGATAAGATTTATTTAACTCCG
>JALSMF010000273.1 GCA_026987795.1 Bacteroidales bacterium | reverse complement strand
TTACAAACGATATTAAAACACTTTTCTTTTCTGTTTATAAAAATTTTTACCTGCAGGTAACGGCACATTATCCGATACTTAAACGCTTTTTGAAATTACGCTGGATTTTTCACTCCTGCATCGAAGCCTTCGGAAAAGAAAAAGGTTTAAATATTTTAAATCAACTGTCTTCCGAGCTTAAATATGCCGAAAATTTAACCGAAAACGAAGAAAAAATAAAAGATACACTGTCAAACTATCTTAAAACATACAAAAACAGAGAATATCTGCCTCTTGCATTATTCAATGCCGTTGACAGATACGAAGACTGGAGCCATAAAAACACTTCTGCAACACCGACAGCAAAACATCAAACAATTTCTGAACTGTTTGACCTGTATGCTCTGAAAAAATATCCCGAAATTGTAAGATACCACTTTTTCAGAAATACATACTTTAAAGATTCCGATAAGGAAATAACTGAAAAATTCGATATCCTGCTTGCAAAAATGACCGAAAATAAAAATCTGTTGCCGATACAGCTTATAGAACTATCCGATTTACAAACAACGCTTAAAAGCAAAGATGATAAAAAAATATTTGACAAAATGGTTTTTCCCGATATAAAACAAAAGCAGAACATAAATATTCTTACCGTAGGAAAAAAAGATGAAGAGCACGTGATTGTAAAATCAATTCTGAAAGACAAAGATAAAGTTGAATATATTATGAGAGAACCTTTAGAAGCATCGGAAGTAGGCGAACTGTACAAACTTTTCTATAAAGAAAATTACCCTAAAGAAATCTCCGAACCCGATAAACATTACATTGTATTAGATTCAAACGAGCTTCTTATCGGCGGTTTATGTTATAAAGAACTGGAAGAAGACGTTGTTTTAATTGACGGAATGGCAGTTACTTCTGTTTTGCACGGTAAAGGTATAGGCTCCGCAATGATGGAAGATTTTTTTACAAGAATGAAAGTAAAAGGCAAAAAAATAATAAAAGCTCATTTCCTTTTCGGAAATTATTACTTAAAACATAATTTCGTAATAGATAAAAAATGGGGAGCATTGGTCAAAAAACTTTTTTAAAAAACAATGCCTGATTTCATACAATTTATATCCCCGTATAATTTTCAGGTGTAATTTTTTTCAATTCTTGTTTTATTTTTTCCGAAATATCCAAGTTGTCAATAAATTCGGAAATAGTTTCGGCATTGATATTATTACCCGTCCTGGTAAGCTCTTTTAAAACTTCATACGGATTAGGATATTTTTCTCTTCGTAAAATTGTCTGAATTGCTTCCGCAACAACAACGTAATTTTTTTGCAAATCTTCTTTTATTGCTTGTTCGTTTAGTTCTACTTTGTTTAATCCTTTAAGTAAAGATTTATAAGCAATCAATGAATAAGCAAACGGCAATCCTATATTTCTCATAACGGTAGAATCCGTCAAGTCTCTTTGTAAGCGGGAAACAGGTAATTTTGCCGATAAATGTTCACAAACAGCATTAGCCATACCTAAATTTCCTTCGGCATTTTCAAAATCAATAGGGTTAACTTTATGCGGCATAGCCGACGACCCTACTTCTTTTTTATTTATCTTCTGTTTAAAATAATTCAGCGAAATATAAGTCCAAAAATCACGAGACAAATCAATCAAAATAGTGTTTATCCTTTTTACGTTATCGAAAAACGCAGCCAAATTATCATAATGCTCAATTTGTGTGGTAGTTTGTGAGCGGTCAAGATTTAAAACATGATTAACAAATGAATTAGCGAATTTTACCCAGTCAATCTCAGGATAAGCAACGTAATGTGCATTAAAATTACCGGTTGCTCCGCCGAATTTTGCAGAATAAGGAATTATCTGCAAATAAGCAATTTGTTTACGTAAACGTTCCGTAAAAACCTCTATTTCCTTCCCCAAACGTGTCGGAGATGCCGGTTGCCCGTGTGTTCTTGCAAGCATCGAAATATCTTTAAACTTATCGGAAAGTTCAAATAAAGTTTCTGTTAACATTTTTAAAAACGGCAAAAAAACACTTTCAACAGCATCCCTTAACATCATAGGAAATGCCGTATTATTAATATCCTGAGACGTCAGCCCGAAATGTATAAATTCT
>JALSMF010000272.1 GCA_026987795.1 Bacteroidales bacterium | reverse complement strand
AACAAACAGGTTCACAAATTTAAATTTACCAAGTCGGGCAAAAAACATTTTCTTAATTTAAAGAAGTTGCCGGAAGGAGATTACAGGTGGACTGCCGAATGTATTTTTAACGGCAGTAAATATAAACAGGAAGGTATGTTTACCGTTATTTCTTCAAATAATGAAGTGCTCAGTTTCAGGGCAAATCATAAAGTTTTATACAAAATTGCAAAGCATACGTCAGGAAAAATGTTTTTCCCGAATGATGTAAAAAAACTTATTAATGAAATAAAGCAAAATGCTGATATTAAACCTGTTTCATACAGTGAGAAAAAAACTGAAGCATTAATAAACTTTAAACTTATATTTTTTATAATTTTATTTTTACTGACGACAGAGTGGTTTTTGAGGAAGTTTTTCGGCAGTTATTAACAAAAACTTAATTATGAAGAATATTATATCATTGGTAATGATTTTTTCGCCGTTGCAAAACTATACACAAACAGAATGATATATGTATATTGAAGCAGCAAATATAAGTTAATTGAAAAAAATCAGGCTGAAACCGGATTAATATAAAAATATTTTAAATGAACTCTTTCGGGCGTATTTTCAGGATAAACATTTTCGGCGAATCTCACGGAGAATATACAGGTGTTACAATTGACGGTTGTCCGCCCGGAATTTCTTTGACAGAAGAAGATTTTAAATTTGATTTAGCAAGAAGAAAAAGCGGAGCAAAAGGCACAACCTTACGGAAGGAAGACGATAAGCCCGTAATTATAAGCGGGCTGTATAACGGCTTTACTTCAGGCTCGCCTGTTACAATTCTTTTTAAAAACAAAAATACACGTCCTTCAGATTATAATTTCAGAAAACATCCGCGCCCCGGACATGCCGATTTTGCTGCCGACAGGAAATATAACTCTTTTAATGACGACAGGGGCGGCGGACATTTCTCCGGAAGATTGACGACAGGATTGGTTGCTGCCGGCGTAACTGCAAAAAAAATTATACCCGAAATAAAGATTACTGCGATACTAACGGAAGCAGGAGGCAGCGAAAATATTGATAAAGCTGTCGAAAATGCACTTAAATCGGGAAATTCAATCGGCGGAATTATCGAATGCAGGGTTGCAAATGTTCCTGTGGGCTTGGGCGAACCGTTTTTTGATTCTGTTGAATCTTTAATCAGCCATGCAATTTTTTCAATTCCCGGAATAAGAGGAATAGAATTCGGCAGCGGGTTTAATTCAGCTAAGGAGAAAGGTTCAGAACATAATGATATGATAATTAACAAAAAAGGGAAAACAAAAACCAACCATGCCGGAGGAATAAACGGCGGTATTACCAACGGAAACGATATTATTTTTCGTATTGCCGTAAAACCGACTTCAAGTATTTCACTTCCGCAGGAAACATATAATTTTGAGTCGGGAAAAATTGAAGATTTGCGGATAATAGGCAGACATGATGCCTGTTTTGCCCTGAGAGTTCCCGTAATTGCAGAGGCTGTTACAGCTTGTGTAATAGCTGATATGGTTTTAATTTCAAAGTAAAAAATGGATTTAATTTCAATTTTTGTAACAGCTTTGGGGCTTTCGGCTGACAGCTTTGCCGTTTCTGTGTCTAATGGCTTAAGTAACAGAGTGCTAAGATTTAGTGATGTTGCTTTTATTGCATTAATTTTTGCTCTGTTTCAGGCATTAATGCCTCTCGCAGGCTGGCTTATTGCAGGAAATTTTGTTGATGAAATTAAAGCTGCCGACCATTGGATAGCTTTTTTTCTCTTATCAGCAATCGGCATAAAAATGATTTATGAAAGTTTTTCGGAAAAAGAAAGTTCATCCGGGATAAATAAACTGAGTTTTGCCGTAATAGCGGCACAATCTTTTGCTACAAGTATAGATGCTCTTATTATAGGAATAACTTTTGCATTTATAAAAGTAAATATCACAACGGCAGTTATTGTTATCGGAATTGTTACTTTTATATTTTCGGTTTCAGGATTTTATACCGGAAAAAAGTTTGGAGGAAAATTTTCCGGATATGCGGACATTGCGGGCGGAATAATTTTAATTTTACTGGGAATAAAAATATTAATTGAACATATATATTTTTCATAATGAAATTCAGAGAAGCAAAC
>JALSMF010000271.1 GCA_026987795.1 Bacteroidales bacterium | reverse complement strand
TGAACGTTTGCAAGTTTTGATTTGACGTCTCTTTTAGTAAAAATCCAAAACTGCCTGAATTTTCCGGGAACTTTAAATTTTATTTCAGGAAGTGTTTTCGGGATTTTTCGTTCTTCTTTAAATTCCCCGGAAGTATATTTTGTTTTTTTATGTTCCTCATAATATGTGTACCATTCACGAGGCTTGTATTTCCTTGTTGATGTAAGATTTCCGTATTCGTCAAGAATTTGAGACTCTAATATGTCAAAAATTTGCTCTGCATTTACGTTCCCGCATGTAGGACATTCGCTTTCACTCCAGTCTGCCTGTTTTATTCTTGATTTAAAATAAACCAGCGAGTCAACAGGGTCGTCATTATATACAATGTATCCGCCTTGATCCAGGATAATAAGGCGGTCAAACATTTTAAAAATATCAGAAGACGGTTGATGTATTACTACAAAAATGAGCTTTCCTTTAAGGGTTATGTCTTTAAGAAGGTCCAAAATATTTTCGGAATCTCTGGAAGACAAACCTGATGTCGGTTCATCTAAGAATAATATTGCAGGTTCTCTTATTAGCTCAAGGGCTATATTCAGTCTTTTTCGTTGTCCTCCGCTTATTTTTTTATTCAGCGGACTCCCTACTTTCATATCTTTTATTTCATATAAACCCAGATTTTTCAGTACTTTTATTACTTTTTTAAGGATTTGTTTTTTTGACAGTCCTCCGAAACACAGTCGGGCATTATAATATAAGTTTTGAAAAACCGTAAGGTCTTCCATCAATAAATCATCTTGCGAAACAAACCCTATCTGTCCTTCTATTTCTTCCTTGTCGATATTTACGTCAAATCCGTTTATCAAAACTTGCCCTGTGGTGGCAGGATAATTTCCGTTAAGAACATTAAGCAGTGTGGATTTTCCGGAGCCGCTTGCTCCCATTATGCCTACTAATTTACCGTTTGTTTCAGTAAAATCAGTTTTATGAATTGCTGTTTTTCCGCTTCTGAATTTATATGTAAGGTTTCTTGCTTCAAACAGGAGTTTTGTTTCGCCTGCTTCTTTTCTGAAGGCTTTTACTATATCACTGAAATATATGGGATGCCTTTTTGCATCACGTATTGCAGAACCTGATGACAAAGCATAAACTCTGTCTTTAAGGATTAGCTGACCGTTAAGAAAAAGTTCTTTTGACCCGTAATATTCGAATATATACATATTCGACATCTTGCTGTAATAAACAATAATAGGTTCGTCAAGAGCTTTTGTATATAAATATCTTGCTTTATTATCTTCAGGTTTTTTATTGTGTATTACGAGAATGTTTTCAAAATCAGGTATTCGCCCTTTTTTGTTAAGTACAAATTTTTTCAGTCTTTGATATTCTTCTTCGGGAATATAAAAGGTTTCGGCTACTGTTTTTACAAACTCATATTCTTGTTCGCTTGCTTTTCCTTCGGAATTAATAAATTCCAATAATCTTATAAGAACAATTATTTTTTGTTTTAGAGTAAGTTCTTTGTTAATAAGAGTGCAGATAGTAAGGACTCTTACGGAAGATGATGCTATTCTTTTAGCTCTTTTATTATTGGCTTTTTTTTGGTGTTCGTGATAAAAATTATCAAAAATTATGAGGTATTTTGATACGAGCTCTTTATTTAGCTGCTGGGTCAGAAACAGTTTCACAAGCGGGCGACGGGTGCTTTCATCGCTGTCGGGACGAGCAATAATTGCAAAAAGTTGCATTAAAGCTTTTAGTATATTTTCGCTCATTTTTCCAGACCTATAAGTATAATTGCAAAACCGGACTTATTGCCGGATGCGAACTTTGCTTCAATAAAGCATTCTATAGTAGATTCGAACTGAAAGTTCCAATAATTAGTATTTTCGTAATCGGTATTTGTAAAAAGAAGATTTCTGTATTTATCGTATATTGAGAAAATAATATCGTTGTCGGAACTGCCTCCGCAGGAAATTACCCTGTAGGTATTTCCGCCGTAGAAAACGGCACTGAATTCAGCTGTTTGGTCTCCGGTAATTAAACTTAAATATTGTTGTCCGTCAGGAATAAACTCATCGGTAAGAAATGTGTTACACTTTGCCATAACAGAATCTAACTGTGCGGAAACAGTTGATGTTATCATAAACAAGCTAAAAAACAGAACTATATATTTAAGGTTAATTTTTTTCACTGCTATTTAATAATAAATTTTCGTAATTGTTTTGTTTCTTCGGTTATCTCTTTCAGCAATTCCGGGGTTATTTTTATTTCTGTTTCGCTCAAAATAATTGTTTTCCGCTCGTTGGGAGCAACAATTTGATTAAAATACTTGTATTTTATTTCTATTTTATTGAATATGAGATTAAGGTTGTTTAATTTCTTCCTTAATTCTCTGAAATTATTGTCATCTTTTTGTTCACCTTCCAGAAGTTTTAGTAAATTTTGAAGTGAGTATTTTTGTTCTCCTATTCTGTCAATTAATTTTTTATTGTTATTTTCCTTTGCCAATTGTGTCATAAGGTAGAGACCTTCCGTCCAGGCTCCTGTTACTACAAGTGTTGAGATATATTCTCTGTTATTTTTAGACAGGTAATAGTCTGTTTCTCTGTATGCATCAGCAAAAATTTTATTCAGTGAGTCTTTATCGTGAAGATTATTTTCAAAATTTTCAAGAATTTCTTCGGTATAAGAGTTCATAATTTGAAGCTCGGCGGTTAAACTTCTTACTACTTTTATATATTTTGTTGTAGCGGAAAACTGCTCGTAAATATTTGTATATGCAAGGTCGGCGGTATAAACGCCCAGATTTAACGCTTTTTTAAATGTCAGAGCATAATTTATTTTATTTTCCGGCGGATTCAGTATGTCTCCGTTGTATTCTTCAGAAATTTCCCCTATTAAATTTGATGCAACAAACGGTGACGGCACACTAAAAAGTTTGTCATTAAATTTAAAGGTCTTTTCTGTTTTATTTTTTATGTGTAATAATGTATCTGTTTCATTTTTATTATCAGCGTCTTCGCTTTTACAGGCAAAAAAAACAGAAGCCGAAAAGAAAAGAAACAGTAGTCCGGATATTAGTATTAGTCTTTTTGTCATTTTAAAAGTGTCGTATTATCTTATTTTTTAAATGTTTATATTTATGACAAAAACAAGATTAACTGCAAATATAAAAATATATTTTATTTTAAGACAAGGGTGTATTGAATTTTACAATGTATTTATTTGTATTTTTCTTTTTCTTCCGACAGTTCCGTAAGTTTATGAACTAAGATATCCCATTCATACATTTTTTTTTCAAGTTCTTTTTTGGTTTTATCAAAGTTTGTCCAGAAATTTTCATTACTTATTGTTTCATTTCCTGATATTTTTTTTTCACTTTCTGCTATAAAATTTTCCGCAGTTTCGATTTCATTTTCCAGCTTGTTTATCATCTTCTTAATTTTACGAATTTCTTTATCGATTTCTTTCCTTTTAAGATAAAATTGCTTATTGTCGGACTGCTTTTTTATTTTTTCGGTTTCCTGATTTTTTGTTTTATTTATTTCATTAAAGTTTTCCGCTTTTTTCTTTTGCAGAAAGAGTTTTATATCTCCGGAGTGTTTTTTTATTTTTTTGTTCGTAAATTCATAAATTTCGTCAACCAATCCGTCAAGAAAGTATCTGTCGTGCGAAACAATTATAAGTGTTCCGTTATATTGTTTCAGTGCTTGTTTAAGCACGTCTTTTGAGTGAATATCAAGATGGTTGGTCGGCTCGTCAAGAATTAAAAAGTTATACGGTTCCAGCATAAGTTTTGCAAGTGCCAAACGAGAGCGTTCACCGCCAGAAAGCACTGATACTTTTTTTTCAATATCATCATTTCCGAAAAGAAAGTTACCGAGAATATTTCTTATTTTTGTTCTTACTTCTCCTACGGCAATATCGTCAAGTATTTGAAAAACGGTTTTATTTTCATCTAATTCTTTTTCCTGATTTTGAGCAAAATATCCGATTTTGACAAGATGCCCCAATTTTATTTTTCCTTCGTAATCAGTTTCTTCCGTAATAATTTTTACAAGTGTTGTTTTACCTGTTCCGTTTTTCCCTACAAAAGCTATTTTCGTTCCTCTCTCAACGGTTAAATCTATATTTTCAAGAATAAGTTTTTCGGAATATCTCTTAGTCAGATTCTCGATATCAAGAGTAATCTCTCCCGAATGAGGAGCGGGCGGAAATTTAAAACTCAAATTAGAGATGTCTGTCTTGTCAATTTCAATTTTTTCTGTTTTTTCAAGTTGTTTTATCCTCGACTGCACCTGAACTGCTTTTGTCGCTTTTGCTCTGAAGCGTTCTATAAACTGTTCTGTTTCTTTTATTTTTTTTTGTTGATTTATATATGCGGCTGTTTGTTGTTCTATGCGTTCTTTTCTTAGTTGTTCGTATTTGCTGTAAGGTGCTTTGTAATCGTATATTTTACCCATAGATATTTCTATTGTTCTTTGGGTAATGTTATCAAGAAAAAGTCTGTCGTGAGATATTAAAACAACGGCTCCGGGATAGTTTATTAAAAGTTGTTCAAGCCATTCAATTGATTCTATATCAAGGTGATTTGTCGGCTCGTCAAGTAAAAGTAATTCGGGCTTACGAAGGAGAATTTTTGCAAGTTCAATACGCATACGCCACCCTCCGCTGAATTCAGTAACTTGCCTGTAAAAATCATCTTGAGCAAAGCCTAAGCCTTTCAGTGTTTTCTCTGTTTCTCCTTTAAATGTATTACCTCCGAGCAAATTAAAACGCTCTTCATATTTATTCAGTTGTTCTATCAGTTTAAGGTATTCGTTGCTGTTGTAGTCGTCTCTTTCTGATAACTGAACTGATATTTTCTTGATATTTTTTTCAACTTTATTTATTTCTGAGAAAGCGGTATAGGCTTCGTCCAAAACAGTTTTTCCTTCCGGATATGTCATCTGCTGAGGCAAATATCCCATTTTCATTTCCGAAGGAAATGATATATCGCCGGAGTCTGTCTCCTGTGTCCCTTTTATTATTTTCAGTAAAGTGGTTTTCCCGGCACCGTTTTTTCCGGTTAATCCTATACGGTCTTTTTTATTTATAACGAAGGAGATATTATCCAGCAATGTTTTTCCGCTGAATGAAAGTGTTATATTATTGATTGATATCATATTTTTTTGAAATATTACATACAATTCATCTGTAAAAAATTATACAGACAATATTCTGTTGAAAAAATTTCTACAAAATAAGTCTGAAATCATCGGCATCTTTAATAACGGGAAATTTCTTTCTGAAATTTATCAGCTCATCTAAGCTTAAAGTCAGAGTCTCAATATTTTCTTCGTGTGCTTTTGTTTTGCTGATAAGGTTTCCTTTAGCGTCAAAAACAAGTGAATCGCCCGAATGATATATTCCGTTTCCGTCATTACCTGTTCGATTAACACCTATAACGTAAGACTGATTTTCAATAGCTCTGGCTTTCAACAGTGTTTTCCATGCATCACTTCGACGCTCGGGCCAATTGGCGACATAAATAAGCAAATCGTAATTATTCCTGTTTCGGCTCCACACCGGAAATCTTAAATCATAACAAATTAAGGGCATAATTCGCCAACCTTTTAATGTTGTCAACAAATGTTCTTTTCCCGAAGAATAAAATTTATGTTCACCGGCAAACGAGAATAAGTGCCTTTTATTATAAGTTTCATAATTTCCGGAGGGACTCATCCATATTAAGGTATTAAAATAATTACCGTTTTGCTCTGTTATAACAGTTCCGGTAATTACCGCATTTTTCATTTTTGCAAATTCTCTCATTTTGTTCACAACAGTATTTTCAAAAACTGCAAATTTCTCGGGCTGCATTGAAAAACCGGTTGCAAACATCTCCGGGAGTATAATCAGGTCGGTTTGTTCCGATATTGAGCTTATTTTTTTTGAGAAATTCTGAAGATTAGCGTCAACATTTTCCCACACTAAATCGGATTGTATTATTGTAACTGTCAAGTACATTTATTTTTCGTTTATTCTACGACAAATTTTCCTTTATGTAAGCCTTCCATACCTCTGTAATTCTCTTTAATTGCTTTCATATCTTTCTCAATATCACCGGTAAGCATAAACTCGCCTAAGAACCCTACAGTTTTTGTTTTAAAGTCTGAAAATGTCAAATAAACAGGAACATTTGCTTCTTGGGCAATTCGGTAAAAGCCTGTTTTCCAATCCGGATTCGGAGAACGTGTTCCTTCCGGAGTTATTGCCAATATCATTTTATCGGCTTTTCGGAATTCGTCGGCAATTTGTTTTACGATTCCGCCGGGATATTGCCGGTTTATCGGTATTGCTCCCCACCGCTTTATTAACCAACCCATAGGGAAAAAGAAAAATTCTTTTTTTACCATAATTTTCGGTTCCATTCCTACTGCCCAATTATACATTTTGCCCCATATCATATCCCATATACTGGTATGCGGAGCCAAAACGCATATATATTTCGGCACATCAGGAACTTCGCCGACAAATTTCCACCCTATTATTTTAAAAAAAGATTTTCCGATAAATTTTTTAAATGATGCCATATTTTAGTTGAAAGTTAAAAGTCTTTGATTTGTTTATCACTGAAAACAAAAATAAAATAATTATAAAAAAATGAAAAAAAGACAACTCCTGCAATTGTATTCAGCATTGATTCAAAAAGAAAGTTAAATCCGGTTATCATTAAGAAAGCTGAAAAAAGATAGTTTTTTCTCTTAAACGATATTATAAGCGGGTAAATAAATAAACTCAACGAAAGTAAAAATCCGAAAATACCGTATAAAACAAAGTCTTCGAGAAATTGATTATGAACATTATATCTGAAATCTCCGGAAGCTGATAATTTTTTGTTATGATATTCTTTATATTTTTTCATATAACCGTCATAAAAGTTTTCAAATCCTATTCCCGTAAAAAAGTTTTCTTTTATGATATCAACTGCTGCAGCCCACAGAACAAGTCTTGCTAATGAATTTTTTCCTGCTAATTCGGTTTCATTTTTTTCTGAGGCAACAATTTTTTTAACGGTAAGCTGAATTCTGTCGTTTTTTAAGACAAAGAATAGCATAAATATAATAAATCCTGCCATAAATATTTTGTATAGAATATTTTTTGATATATACGCTTTCAATATTATTTGCCAGGAGAATAGAATTAATAAAGATAAAATTCCTGCACGGGAATTAAGCAGAAAGACCATTACCGAAAAAAATGTTAAGATAACCGGAAATAATATTCTTTTAATTACAGAAGTAAAAAAATCGGTTTTTTCTTTTAAAAAAAACAAAACTGCAATTGAAAAAACAATATACATACTGAAATATCCGCGATGATGAAAAACGGACAAATCTGATTGCGTAAAATAGTTTCGATATCTTAGATAATAGGGTTCAAAAATTATTTTACCGTCAAAAAAAGAAAGCGAATTATAAAGTGCAACTCCCAAGCATACCAAGGACATAATAATATTTGAAACTACAAATAATTTCAAAAACAAATATTTTTTTGTCTTAAAATTATATCCTGATAATGCAAACAGCAAAGGAAATATCAACAAAGACATCTTTTGCCCTATATTCTTAAAAATAAGCATCTTACTATCTGAGAAAAAAACTTCTGACAGAATAATTAAGAAAAAAGAGATTTGCAGTATGAAAACCGAAATTTCGAATCTGTTTGTTAAATTTTGCTGAAATCTTTGCCTGAAATTAAATTCTGAAAATGCAAAAATTAACCACCCCACAATAAAATAAGATAATACCCAGCGATAAGAAGGTATCCAAAATGCAATTACAAGAGCAAAGAATAAAGATGCATTTTTAACAAATTCTTTATATTCTGTTTTTTGTTTATTCACTTTTAAACATTTTTTTTCTGTCTGCTGTTTTAACTATAAAAAACAATACTAAAATTACCGACAAAAACGATATTAAAATATAATCGGGATTATTTATTGCAAAGAAAGCAACTCCTGCAAAAATAATATTTATAAATATTGACAAAAAAGCGACTTTTTGATGGCTGAATCCGGCTTGGGTTAACCTCTGATATGTATGTTTTTTATGCGGAGAGCTTAACTTTTCTTTGTTCAGAAATCTTCTTATCAATGTCAATGTAGCATCAAACCAAAAAACAGAGCTTATAATAAGTGGTATCAAGAAAGAAACTTTATCGTAATTTTGAAAATATATTGCGAAAACGACAAAATTAAATCCTAAAACGGTGCTTCCCGTGTCTCCCATAAATATTTTTGCGGGTTGCCAGTTCCATATTAAGAAACCGAATACGGCTGCGGAAAGAATTAATAAAGAAGTGTTACCGGTTATAAAAAAAAGTGCCGCCGTAAATACCAAAACTCCTGAGGCTAAATACCCGTCAATTCCGTCAATAAAATTAAATAAGTTAACAAACCATAATATTATAAAAAATGCAAAAAACGTATTAACATAAACATTTGAAAAGGAGAAATATCCGAAATCAATTACCTGAAATCCGCCTAAAAAATACAGTGCCCAAATTGCAGATAAAGACTGGACTGAGATTCTGATTACGGGTTTTACGTCTGCAACATCGTCTATAATACCGACAATAATCAAAGGAATGCTTCCGAGAAATGCAAAATACAAATTCTCATTTATACTGTTCACAAAAAACAAAACTGAAATCCCTGCCAACCATGCTATAACAACTGCAAGTCCTCCGCCTCTCGGAGTCGGAACGGTGTGTGAACTTCTGTGGTTCGGAATATCTATAATTGATTTTCGTTTTGTATATTCTTTAACTAAATATGTTAATACAAACGATAGAATAAAGACCGAAAGCAGCAATAAATATATCATCATTTTTCAATAATTTTTAAAAAGTTCTCGGCAAGCACTTTATAGTCATGATTTTTTAAAACGTAATCTTTTCCGTTTTCTCCCATTTGTTTTAAATCTTTTTCGGGCATATCTAACAAACGACTGATTGCATCAACTAATGCCCCCGGGTTTTCAGGTTCTGTTGAAATACCGCATTTTGCTTCATCCGTAAATTTATTAGGGGCATCGGTTGCGTGTATAATAGGTTTTCCGGCAAGCATATAATCAAAAATTTTATTAGGACTTATTCCGAAACGATATAACGGACTTTTGTTCCAAACAATTATTAAAATATCAGCATAAGATAATAATGTTTGAATTTGATTTTTCGGAACAGGCTCTAAAAAAAATACATTTTTTAATCCTTCAGCCTGCTTAATCAATTTTTCTTTTTCATTTCCGCTGCCTACAAAAACAAAAGCAAATTTATTATCTGATATTTTTGCTGCATCAACAACGGTATTTAAAGAATTTGAAAGAGCATGACCTCCGGCATACATAATAATTTTTTTGTTTTCTTTTCTTAACTTATCAAATATTTTTTTATAACCTTTACCTATGTCTTTGTCATTTTTTTCTGAGGTTACAATTCCGTTAGGAATATGAAACCATTTCCTTAAATCTAATCCGTGTTCTTTCATATGTTCTTTTGTTGCCGGAAGCATTGAAACAACTTTATCTGCATTTTTATACGCAAAATTTTCCGCTGCCTGCATAATTACTATAAAAGGATGGTATTTTGACATATTACCCAACTCCATAGGAGAAAGAGGCCAAAGATCGTGAACTTCAAAGATATGTTTTGCTCCTGTTTTTTTTGAAATACGGTGTGCAATATAATTGTCAAGCGGATATGTTGAAGATGCAATTACAACATCCGGAGCAATAATTTTCAATATTTTATTAATATTAAACCTTAACTTTAAAATAAACGTAAACATATTTATTGTGCGTTTCACTCCGTTTCCTTTATATGAAGGAGTTTTTACCCAGCAATATTTTACGTTATTTTCATACGTTATTTCAAAATCTGTTTTTATATCCGAATTTTTTTTTCTGAGATGTGAAAAATCAGCACCTAAAATCACAACTTCGTGTCCGTTTTTCATCCATTCTTTTGCCAAATAATAGGGACGATATGCCATCCCTAAACCGGGAGAACCGGCATAATGATTTATGATTAATATCTTCATGTTTATGCCTTTTTATTCTGTTTTGTATTTTTTATTTTAAAAAAATAATATAATAATCAAAAGGTTTATTGGTCTGACACTAAATAATTCGGACTATTTTCATTGTTGAATAATTAGTCTGTATGTTTTTAATAATTTTTTCTCTTCAATTTCCCAATTAAACTTTTCAAAAATCGCTTTTTTCCCCGACATACCCATTTGCATCATTTTATCATTATCGTTTATCAATTGCAAAACAGCATCAGCAATTTCTTCAGGACTCAGAGGATTTACATTTATTCCGCATCCGTTATTATTGATAATTTCTCTCCAAAAAGGAAAGTCAGAGGCTATTACAGGAATTCCTGCGTGCATATATTCAAACATTTTAACAGGTAAAGCATCTGAATAATTAATTAAAGGATGTAATGTTACAATTCCGATCTTAGATTTATTCAGAATTTCAGAAATTTTTTCTCGTGAAACATATCCGTAATAATTTACAAATTTCCAACCTTCAGATTTTCTGCATTTAATTTCAAATGCTTTATCTTCAAAATTGCCGGCTAAATTTAAAGGAATTTTGCAAATTTTTAAGCTCTCAACTAATTCATAAATACCTCTGTTTTCAGAAATTCCTCCGACATAACATAATTCGTTATTTTTTTTTTTCAAAAGCAATTTCTTCAGTCTGCTTATCAGTTATCGGAAAATTGTTAATATCAACGGTATTTTTATTTATTTTTTTAAATCTGTCTCTGATATAAGGCGTTGCACAACAAATATAATCAAATTGTTTTGCTGCTTTGTTTTCTTGCCGTTCAATTAATTTTGATAAAACGGGTTTAATAAATTTATTCAAATATGGTTTACCCAGTATTTGACGCGGTAAATCTTCATGCGTATCGTATATAACTTTTTTACCTTTCTTCCTTAATTTAACTCCGATTTTAACAAGTTCCGGATCATGAAAATGATATAAGTCGCAATTTAAATCCAAAGCTTTTTTAAATGCTTTTTCGGAATCAATTATCGCTCTTTTTAATCTGGAAGTTTGCCGCAAACCTATATCAATAATATTTACGTTATCTTTTTCATCATCACCGAGCCCGTCGGCAACAATCAGATATACTTCATAATACTTTGACAAACTTTTACATTCTTTATGAAATATTCTTACATCATACCGCGGGTGAACTGTTGTAATATGGCAAATTTTATTCATGTTTTTTTCAGCTTAAACAATGGTTTGATTTTGTAAAGATTTTATTAAAAACCGTGCATATAAGTCTCTGCTCCAACATCCGTTAATTATATGTAATACTTCAGTTTTCATCTGTTTTTAAAATATTTTTTTTATGATTAATCAGAAACAAGGCAAAAAACATAAAATACATTCTTATATCGATTAGAGAACTTGACTTCAACATATTTAAGAAAATATACAATATTAAAAAATAAGAAATATACCGGTTGTGCTTTTTAAAATAAATAAAGTTAAAAAATAAATACAAAAAGAATAAAAACAAACCAATAAAGCCGAGTTCTGTCATTATTTCAAGCAGAATATTATGCGGATAATCTTTAATATCGCCGCCTGTTGTTAAAATCCCGTAACTCCCTATACCGTATCCGCTGAAAAAATTTCCGACATTATTAAAGATTAAATTAAAAGAATTGTCAATATGCTCCAACCGTATATCAACCGACTTACCCATATTACTCTCCTTTATGCCTGAAAATAACAACTCAAGTCTTGAAACAGTTACGGAAACCATTGATATTATTTGGTCTTGAAATCGGGTAAAAACGGCAATAAGTAATACTGTAAAACCAATTAAAATAATACCGGTTTTTATCATGTTATTAATATTTAAAGTCAAAAATATATTTCTTTTGAATAATAATTTCTTTAACAGAAATATAATCATGACAATAAAAACAAATATTAAAGGACCTCTGCCTCTTATCATAAGCATTATTCCCACAGAAATAAAAGCAATAATAAAATCATTTCGCTTGTTTCCGAACAAATTATGTTCAGATGTTATACAAACAAGAACATTTATACCGAGCAAAAACGAAATAATTAAATAAGATGCAGCGTAAACATGAAATTTTGCCGAATTATAAATATATGACGATGCTTTTAAATCAACTCCTAAATACCAAACTGCAAAAATCAAAGAAATAATAACAAGCGGTTTCAAAAAACTCTTAACATTAAAGTTTCTGACAAATAAAGGGTAGATAAACGCAATAATATTTGTCGAAAAATAAAATGCTTTTTTTATACTGTACTCCTTTGACGGTGTATATATTAACGAAATAAGTATCCAAATATAAAACAAAAGCAAAAACGAAGAAACTAAGACATACTTTCGATTTATTTTTATCTTATTTTTCAACAAAATATAATCATAAAAGATGTATATAAACAATAGTGAAGCAGACAATGCCGTAAAATCAACCGGAAATTTTATCCCGTAAAACATAAAAACGGATTTTATTAATCCGGAAAAAAAATACAAAAGACAGAAAAAAATATACATAAACGGTTGTTATTGTTTGCGTGTTTTAGTTTTCAAATATTATATTAACACAATCCTTAACAAAAGTAAAAATCCGACAGCTGGTATTATATATTTTAAAATTTCAACAAAAACTTTAATCAAATGTATTTTTGCTATTTTCATTATAATAAATAGATATAAAAACCTGAAAATAAAACCCGAAATAACATACCAAAAAATTGCCGTATAATCATTCCCGGTTTTATAAGATATTATGATTAAAATACTTGTTCGACTTATAAATGTTACAAAATTAAAAATTAAATTGGTTCGTTGTCTTTCAAAAACGGCAAATAAATTTGTAAGCGGAGAAGAAATAAAAATCATAAATATCCACAAGCTGAAAATACGTGAATAATTACCTGCAATAATCCATTCTTTTCCGAAAACAAAAGGAAAAATAATATCGCCGAACATACCGATAACTGCAAGCGGAAAAAAAGAAATAAGCACAAGCTTTTTAAAAACACCGAAAGTAAAAACAGCAACATCTTTTCCTTCGTTTTTAATTTCATTTGCTTTTTTAAAAAATGCCTGTCCCATAGAGAATGCCAATAAAGAAAAAGGAAGCAATAAAATTTTATATGCAAATGAATAATGCCCGGTAATATTTTCTCCGAAAAATTGAGAAATAATTACAATAGGCAACTGAACAGACAGAACATTTAAAAATTCGGACCAAATATCAAACAGCGGAAATTTTTTATAGCGTTTAGTAACAGCAAGAATTTTATTTTTTTTAATATTTTTAAAGTTTTCTCTTTCCGTAACATACATTTTTCGCAATAAAAACAGCATTGAACTTAATTGCCCGAATATCCACCCGAAAACCAAGCCGAAACCGCCTTTATTAATAATTCCCGATATTAAACTGACTGCGGAATTTGAAGAAGAAGCAATAACTTTTGAACCGGCAATATTTTTAAATTTGTTTTTTCGATTAAACCAATAATTTAATGATTTATAAAAACCGAGAGACAAGACAGAAAAAGGTAAGAAATATAATAAGAAAGAAATTCTGTTATTTCCTGACCACAAAACAATCCGGTTATGAAAAAGAACAACCGTAAGTAAAACAACAATACTTACAAGCATTGAAATAACAAGACTTAACGAAAATAAGTTTATTGCATCACTGTCTTTTTTCGGCAGCATAATTGCCATTTCATATCTTCCTGTTGCGAAAACAGCCAAAACACTTGCAAAGCTCATATATAAAGCCAATACGCCGAAATCACCCGGTGTATATAATCGAGTTAAAAGCGGAGAAATTAATACCGGAATAATTTGAGCTATTGTAGTTCCGGTAAACAGAGTTAAGGAATTTTTTACAAATTCGGATTTATTTATGTATGATTTGACTCTCTTTATCATATAAGATAAAATTTCGCTTAATGCTAACCTCGTTTTAAAAAGTCACTATTTTTAAACAATATTTTATCTTTAACAGGAAGCATTTTTTTATCCTTTTCGGATAATTTCAACTCATCATCAGGCAGTATCCAATCAATATTCAAATCAGGGTCACCGTAAAAAATTCCGTCATCAAAATCCGGTGCATAATAATTATCAACTTTATAGGAAAAAATTGCCTCATCGCTTAATACGACAAAACCGTGGGCAAAACCTCGAGGAATAAAAAACTGTCGTTTGTTTTCTCCGGATAACTTAACAGAAACATATTTTCCGAATGTCGGCGAATCTTTTCGTATATCAACGGCAACATCAAGAACTTCGCCGGAAACCGCTCTTACCAATTTTGCCTGTGTAAACGGCGGTTTTTGAAAATGCAGTCCTCGCAACACTCCCCTGCTTGACTTTGATTCGTTTTCCTGAACAAAATCAACTTTTCCGATATGCTTTTCAAATTCTTCTTTCCGAAAAGATTCAAAAAAATAACCTCTTTCATCTCCGTGAATAAGCGGTTCAATAATTACCAAACCGGGTATTTCGGTTTTTATAAACTTCATATTATTTTCTGTATCTTATTTAATCAAATTCAAAAGATATTCGCCGTATTGATTTTTACTTAAAGGTTCGGCAAGTTTTTTTAATTGTTCGGCATTTATAAATCCTTTTTTGTAGGCAATTTCTTCTATGCAAGATATTTTAAGCCCTTGCCGGG
>JALSMF010000270.1 GCA_026987795.1 Bacteroidales bacterium | reverse complement strand
TAAATGCCTTTATAACCGTTCTTCTCTATCAACGAACCATTGGCATTGTAGGTGTAGCTCGTATTTTCAATAGTACCGTTAATATCTGAAGTTTCAGTTATTAACTGGTCATTGTCATTATAAGAGTAAGAAACGGGTGTGTTCAAAACTCGTTGCTAATCCACTCAAATACTATTAAATCTTAGTAGTAAATACAAATTTTCAAAAAAAACAGAAAAAAAATAGAAACTCGCTTGACTTTTCATAAACTTACACTTAATTAAACGTAAATATTTAATTACATAAGGATTACACAGGATAATGAATAATAAATTAGAAAAAATAATAAAAGAACGTAATAAGCTTTTAAATCAATTGCCGGACTTTGACAATATTCTACGCGGGACTGCATTCGAAAGATTTTTAAAATGTGGCAACAAAAATTGTCATTGTTCGACAGGCAAAGGACATCAAGCTTTTTATGTCGGAGTAACTCATGCTAAAGCTAAAACAGAACAGATAACCTTGCCAGAGTCTTTGTTCATTGAAGCTAAAAAACAGATAGCAAGTTATGATCTATCTATACGTATTTTGAATGAGATAAGCAATCTTAATAGACAAATATTACGCATAAAACGAGATGAAATAAAACAATCTAAGAGAGATGATAATGCAAAAAGGAATTAAAAAATTTGAAGATAATTTTATTGCTTCAGTAAGAGAGTTGTTTGATCGTGATGTCGCAAGTTATAAATTCGATGGGCTATTGGAGATCGAAGATTTAGCTACTGAACTTACTCAATCTATAGGACATAGATTAATAGAGGAATTTGTTGATTCTAAGAGCAAAGAAGTCAAAGAAAATAATTTTCATTGCAAATGCTGTGGCGGTAAACTAAAAAAACATAGGAAAAGTGAATTAGAGTATCGCACTACATTTGGAGAAATAAATATTGATTACGATGTCTATTTATATTGCGATAAATGTAAACAATCAATACGACCATTACAGCCTCTATTAGGCATAAAAAGAGAAAAAATATCTTTCAAACTCCAGAAAACAATTGTTGATTTTGGGGTAGATGAATCAGGACAAAAAAGTTCTGAAAAAATAAAACACATTATCCACAAGTCGATATTGATAGAACTAAAGTTATAAGAGTACTACATCGACACGGAGAACAGGCCAGAAAATTCATTCTTAATAAATTGGAAAATGAATTTAAAAAGTTTAATTCAAATGAAAGTAAAACTTATGCTCTTGAATTAGAAGTTGAATATGATGGGGGAATGATTCCTGTTGGGGAATTAGAAAAATGCGATTCAGATGAATTGACGCCGGTAAGAAAACTCCCTAAACGTAAGAAAAAATGTTATTGGAAAGAAGTTAAAGTCGGTGTTGTTCAAGGCGTAAATGATAAAAATGAAGATAGATTATATTCACTACGCTTTACAAATGAATTGACAGAATCTTTTGATGATTTATTAGCATTGGCACATATGCAAAATTGGAATGAAAATACCCATGTAAGAGGAATTGCGGACGGGGCAAAATATATAAAATCAAGAATGGAAGATACGTTTGATGCTTGTGATTTTAAATTTATTTTGGATCGCCCTCATGCAAAAGAACATTTAGGCGAAGCCGTTATTGAACTGGCTAAAGTGAAAAATATTGATAAAGATGAATGGTTCAATGAAGCCTTTGAGAATATTGAAACTGGCAAGTCTGATATTGTTATTGATGAACTGCGAAAAGCTGGAGAAAGTATAAAATTAAAGCAAGGTAATTCTGCAATATCGAAGTACAATTCCGATTCAAAAAAAATATTACTTCGAGAAGCTAACTACTTCGAGAGAAATAAAGATTCCATTGAATATGCAAAATACAGAGAAAAAGGTTGGAGTACCGCAAGCGGAGAAGTTGAAAGCGGACATCGACATATTGTTCAGGTTAGACTAAAAATACCTGGTGCTTGGTGGCATCCAAATAATATACCAAATATTTTAGCTCTGAGAATGTTGAAAGCAAATGGTTGGTATGAGCAATATTGGGAATGGCAAAAACATAATTGGATAGAAAACGCAAAAGCTCTAAAAGAAATTAATCAATAATTAAGTGATTTTTGCAAATAATGAAAGTTAGCAACGAGTAGTGAACACACCCCATTC
>JALSMF010000269.1 GCA_026987795.1 Bacteroidales bacterium | reverse complement strand
AAAATCACTTATTCGAGGATACATAATTTTATGTTTTTAATAAAATGCGAAAGTATAAAAAAATCGGGGAAACCCCGATGATTAAATTTTCATAAAATACCTATGCGTTTTTTATACTCTTTAATCTTTGGTATTTCTTTCTCTTTGTTCAGTCCTGTATTATTTTCCGTTACAAAATCCATCAGTTTATTTAAAGCCGAAGTCATAGAGCCGTCTTTTTTAGGATCTTTATCGAATTTAAGCAAAGTTTTAATTGCTTCGATGAAATCGTCTTCATACTTTTTCATATTTCTGCTTAAAAAAAGTAACTCGGAACCCACTCGTAAATTGAACTCTTCATTTGTCATACAGTTTTCCGGCTCCGGAGCTGTTGACATTATTTCTAAAAGGTTTATATTCACTGTTTTGCTTACGTCAATCGAACGGGCGAGTTTTTCTATTATTGCTATTTCAACTTCGTCAACATTACCGTCGCTTGCTATTGCCAAAGCAACAGAAGAATTGTAAAGAAATGTGAAAAGTTGCGGGTTTGACATTATGAAGTTTCTGTCTTTCGAAAAATTATATGTTTTATTTCGCATTTCTTTAAAAGTGCTCTTTATAAAATTAATTTGCTCGTGTTGTGTCATACCGGTTTTATTTTTAAATGATTATTCAGTTCCAAAATTATAATTTTTTTAATAAAAAAGGAATATTTTTTTGATATAAACAGGCTATGATTATTTTCGCAATGTAACACATAATATTTATTTGTAAATTTGCAGTAACATTAAAACTTTATAAATGATAACATTTAAACTTAACAATGACGAAATAAGATATGAAGGTAATGAAAATAAAACATTACTCGATTTTATCAGAAAAGACAAAGGACTGACTTCCGTAAAAGACGGTTGTTCGGGACAGGCTGCTTGCGGAGCCTGTACGGTAGAAATTAACGGCAAAGCTGTTTTGTCATGTGTTACTAAAATGAACAAATTACAGGGAGCAGAAGTTTTTACTCCGGAAGGCTTTCCTAAATATGTTAAAGACACCATAGCAAAAGCTCTCGTAAACGAAGGCGGTGTGCAATGCGGTTTTTGTACTCCCGGTTTTATCAGCAGAACAAAAGTCTTGCTGCAGGAAAATCCTCAACCTACCGTTGAAGAGGTAAGAAAGGCAATAAAATCACATATTTGCAGATGTACGGGGTATAAAAAAATAGAAAACGGTATCTTAACGGCTGCAGAAGCAATCAAAAAAAATAAGAGGCTTGAGATACATAAGACCTCAGGAAAAATAGGAGAGTCTGAACCAAAATATCAGGCATATGAAACGGCAATAGGAGAAAGAAAGTTTGTTGATGACATAACGCTGCCTAATATGTTTTTCGGAGCGTTAAAATTCAGTGATTACCCGAAAGCAAAAATTATAAAAATTGATTTTTCCGAAGCAGAAAAACTGAACGGAGTTAAGAAAGTATTTACGGCAAAAGATATTCCCGGAGAAAAAAAGGTAGGACTTATTATTCAGGATTGGTCTGTTATGATAGGAGAAGGAGAAACAACACATTACATAGGAGATGTTATTGCCGGAGTTGTTGCCGAAACAGAGGAAATTGCCCGAAAAGCAACAGAACTTATTAAGGTCGAGTATGAGATTTTTAAGCCGGTAACAGATGTTTTTGAAGCAATTGAAGGAGAAAGAGTGCATCCGGAGAGACCTAATAATTTTGATACGGTTCAGTTTACAACGGGTGATGCCGAAAAAGCAATGAAAAAGGCAAAATACATATCAAAAGGACGTTATGAAACACAACGGATTGAACATGCTTTTCTTGAGAAAGAAGCCGCAATTGCCTTACCCGACGGAAAAGGCGGTATCGAATTGTTGAGCCAGTCTCAGGGTGTGTATGAAGACAGAAGGCAAGTTGCTATGATTTTAAATTTGCCTGAAGATAAAGTGAGAGTTACACTTATTCCTAACGGCGGAGGATTCGGAGGAAAAGAAGATTTGTCTGTACAAGGACAGACAGCATTGTTTGCTTATCTTTTGAATAAGCCCGTGAAAATTTCCTTAACTCGTGAAGAATCAATACGTTTACATCCTAAACGACATCCTGTTTTTATGGATATTGAGGTAGGTGCCGATGAAAACGGAAAGCTTGTTGCT
>JALSMF010000268.1 GCA_026987795.1 Bacteroidales bacterium | reverse complement strand
ATTCGGCACATCCGAAAGCGATATTGAAAAATCCGGCAAAAACATTAACCGGAAATATTCTTGATGCAGAATATATTTTTGAAAAATTTAAGAAAACACGAGATTCAGTATATTTAATTGTAATTTCAGGAAAGAGGCAAGAGGGAAAAACCTTTTATGTCGAAAAATTATCAGATATATTTAAGGTAAAAGGATACAAAGTTTCCGGCTTTATTGCTCCGGGAAAATTTAAGGGTAATAAACGTTTTGAATTCAGAATAAAAAACATAAAAACAGGAGAATTGAAAATTTTGTGCAGCACAGATTCCGAAACGGGGCAAATGAGAACAGGACAATTTTATTTTAGTGAAGAAGGCTTAAATTTCGGGAAAGAAATACTGTATACAAAAAACCTGACCGACACTGATTTTGTTATTGTTGATGAGTTAGGACCTCTTGAGTTGCGGGGAAAAGGCTGGTCTCTTGCAGTTGAGGAATTATTGAATTCCGGAGAACACATGATGATATGTACGGTAAGAGAAAATCTTGTATATGATATTTTAAGGCGTTTCGGTGTTACAGATGCCTTGATTTTTGATATAAAAAACGACCGCCCTGATGAAGCGGTCGAAAGTATCATTAAGTTCAAAAATGAAATGCGGGCTAAAAACTTTTAAACATCCGAGCCTGAGAGAAACCGGGGGCTTTTACGTCTAAGTCCAAAAAATATCCGAAAGGTGTTTGTGCCGTTTCATAATCTGCATTTTTCAGTCGCTTTTCGGCAAGGTCAAAAACTTGTTTGGTAAATTCAGGAGATGCTTTGCTTTCCGAAAGGTGTGCAAAAGAATGCAACACAACAAAGTTTGTGTTGTTTTTTCGGGCTCCCCATTTTAAGTTTTTTACTAAATTTTTTTCAACTTTAAGAATTTCTTTTTCTGTATCGTGCTCTTCAACCTGAATAAAACCTATCAAAGCATTTTTAAATGTTCTGCTTTCCGTATGTTCTTCTGCATCTTCAATTGTTTTAACTGTAGGTGTATATGAAAATTTCTCGGCAAATATCATTAACAATTTCATATTATTAAATTTTTATGCAAATGTAAATTTTACTTTTTTAATTCGATAATTAAAGCCGATTTTTTATTTATCTCTATTTTATCAAGGTTGTAAATTTTCCCGGAGATAACATCCTTTCCTGTTGAATAATTTTTTAGAATTTCGTTAAACCGTTTGCAGTTAACGCTTCTTTTTTCTGTATTGTGATTATTTAATAAAACCATTACAGCCTCATTTTTTGTATATCTGAAATAAACATAGACATTATTTTCCGGTACAAAATGCAGAAGTTTACCTTCGGTAATTGCTTTATTTGTTTTTCGCCAGTTTGCAATTTTCTTAATGTAATTGTAAATTTCATTTTGCTCTTTTGTGCGACCGTCTTCTGTAAAAGCATTTATTTTATCTTCTTTCCATCCTCCCGGAAAATCTGTTCTTATGTGTCCGTGTCCTTTATGCTCATTGCCTGTTGTGAGAATCTCCGTTCCGTAATATAACATAGGAATACCTCTTGAAGTAAGTAAAAACGCTAATCCCATTTTTAACTTATTAATATCTTCACCGACAGAAGTAAAATATCTGTCTAAATCATGATTATCCAAAAAAATTACATTATTATACGCATTTCCGTAAAGAAAATCTTGTGCAAGGACATAATATATTGAAGATAAGCCTGTTGTCCAGCCGTCATCTTGATTAAAAGCATCGCGTGTTGCATAATATAAAGGAAAATCCGTTGTTGAGCTTAAGTGAGAATTATAATTACCGGAAACAGGACTGTTACCGCTGAAATAAGCCGTAAACGCAGGTTTTTGCAGCCAAGTTTCACCAAGTATAGTAAAGTCGGGATATTCTTCAAGAACTCGTTTTGCCCAATTCGACATAAAATCTTTGTAAGGGTAGGGCTGTGTATCCATTCTTATTCCGTCAAGGTCGGCAAACTCAATCCACCAAATGCTGTTTTGAATGAGATATGTTGCCAAATACGGATTATGTTGGTTTAAATCAGGCATATGGCTGTCAAACCAGCCTTGCACCATTCTTTTTTTATCGTCTTCGGATGCATGAATGTCGGCAATTGTGCTTCCTCTGAAATTTGAGCGATAACCGGAATTTGTATTTGACCA
>JALSMF010000267.1 GCA_026987795.1 Bacteroidales bacterium | reverse complement strand
TTAATAAGTTTCTGATATTTAATTGTATGGTAAATTGTTTATGAAAATAATATGATATGTTTAAATTTAATTTTGTGTATGAAGGAGCAAATCCGTTTTCATAAGTTTGCAGCCACAAGTTAGTTTCCGGAGCTTTGCGCTTGCCTGCATAGTTCATTCGCAAGTCAATCATTGCTTTATTTTTTAAAAAATGTATATTTATTCCTGCGTTTATTTTGTGTTTAGCTGTATGGCTTATTCCTTGCCATTGTGCGGTATCGGTATTTTTTCCTAAAATGAAATTATAATTTGTATTTATTTTTATCTGTTTATTAATGTTGAGATTTCCGTATAAAGATATTCCCGAAATTTTAGAGTTACCTGTGTTTTCAAACCTTTCTCCGGCAGGCATGCTTTCATCCTTAACTTTGTCTATAAAGTTTGTAATATTTGAATAAAAGATATTTGATTTTAGTGCAAGTTTTTTGTTTAAAGTTAAACAGTTTGTTTCAAATTCATATGTTTTTATTTTTTCGGGTTTTAAATCGGGGTTACCTCTAAATTCACTTGTTAATTCAAAAATACTTGGTTGTCTGAAAGCCGTTCCGTAAAGAAGTTTGAATCCGAAACCATTTCTTCCGGTGTAAATGAGGGCAAGTCGAGGATTCATTACGTTTCCGAATTCCGTGCTTAAATCGTATCTTAATCCGATTGAACTTGAGAGATAATTAGACCATTTATTGTCCCATAAAACATATGTTGCAGCTTCATATACGTTTCCGGGAGAGTATGTTTTTTTGATACCTAATCCGTTCCCGGCTTCTGCTGCTTCCCACGATGAGGGCGTAAGTGTCTTTGATTCAGGAAAATCTCCTAATGAAATAATTCGCCTGTTTTTTATACTGTATGCTCCCCGAAACCCTATAAGCAATATGTTATTACTGTTCAGGTTATAATAAAAATTCTCTTTAATATATGTCCGGTAAGCATAAGACACATAGTTCTTTATTAAATCAGGAAAGCGATAGAGGTATTTGAAACCGGTTTTCGGCAATATATTCGTTGATCTGAATGTAAGGCTTGATTTCAATGATAATTTCGGAACTATATCGGTTTCGTTTCTTAGAACAATATGGTAACTGTTTGATATGTTACGGAAACTTTTATCGGTAACGTTATATTCAAAGGCTGTAAGGTATGAAGCACTTCCTTTATCAGATTCTTGATAAAAAATATTGAGCTCTGTTTTTTTATAGCTTGCTTTTGCTCTGAAAGAGTAACTGTTATTTACGGTATTGAAGCCGTCAGTAATATTTTTTCCTCCGAGCGGATTTCTTGTATTGGTCAGATAATTTCCTTTATTATCATAATCTTGTAAAATGAGTTCCGGGTATTTTATATTTCGGAAATAGTTGCCGGGGTCGTATCTTAGCCCCCCGTCACCGTCGGAGTGGTATTTGTGGAAAGTAAGTGAAGTTTTTATACCGTTTTTAAAACACTTACCTGCAAAAATATCTGTTCCTGAAGTATTATTTGAACCGTAAAAAGTTTTAACCTTTATACCCGAAAAATTTGACTTTGTAATTATGTGTATTATCCCGGAAAATGCTTGAGCTCCGTATAAAACAGAGCCGGGACCTTGTATTATTTCGATTCTTTCAATATCTGTCAGTGAGTTTTCATAAGTCCATAAAAGAGACCAGTTAAAGCTTATGTTATTTTGAATAACACCGTCAAGCAGTATTAATATTTTTGAATTTCCGACAGAGCCCAGCCCTCTGTGTTTATTGTATGTAGGATATTCGCCTCCTCCGTCATTAAAAACAAGAAAGTCGAAGCCTGCAATATCTTGACATACATCAACTAAGGTTTGGTACCCGCGTTCGATAATCATTTTTTTCGTGATAATTGTAACATTAGCCGGTATTGTCAGTGAATTTTCATTTTTCAAGGCACCTGTTGTAATACTTATTCGGGAGAGCTCTTTGAAAGAATATTCGTAAGGGGAGCGAATTGTATCTTGTGCATTAAGTTTTTGGCTTAAAAGCCCAAAAGAAAATATGGTTAGAAATGCAAAAAACAAAAGGGAAATGTATTTTTTACAAATAAAGTTCATATTTTACAGATTGCCGATATAATACAAATATACCAAAACAATTTGTCAAATCATAAGTAATTTGATTAAATAACAATAAAGAAACAGGGTTATTATTGACGTTTTTGTTGAAAAATAAAGTAGTTTTGAGAGTGTGATGCGGAAAGGATAAGCGAAGCAGTCAGTTTTTTAATTTTAAAAACACAATTTTATAGCCGGAGGGGAGCAAAGTCAACAGTCCGTTAAGCATCTCTCAGGGTGTTATTTTCAGGTTAATTCATAAAGACCTGCGGTGCGAAAAACGGACTACTGACGGTAGCTGCTTGTAATAAATTTTATTTTTTAAATCTGTCGGCAACAATAAGTTCTTTGGTTCCGTGATTCCAAGAGTAAAAACCTTCACCTGATTTTACGCCGAGATTTCCGGCATCGACCATTGTTTGCAAAAGCGGAGAAGGTGCATATTTTGCTTCGCCTAATCCTTCGTAAAGAACCTTCATTATGGCGAGGCAAACATCAAGCCCTATAAAATCGGCAAGTTGAAGAGGCCCCATAGGGTGAGCCATTCCGAGCTTCATAACCGTATCAATTTCTTCTACGCCTGCAACACCTCTGTTTAGCGTAATAATTGCCTCATTTATCATAGGCATTAAAATTCTGTTTGCAACAAAACCCGGAAAATCATTAACTTCAACCGGGACTTTTTTTAGTTTTTTTGACAAGTCCATAATTGTTTTTAGAACTTTGTCAGAAGTTTTATATCCCTTAATTACTTCAACGAGCTTCATAACAGGAACAGGGTTCATAAAGTGCATTCCTATTACCTTATCAGGTTTTCCTGTTACGGCGGCAATTTTTGTAATTGAAATTGATGAGGTATTTGATGCTAAAATTGCTTCGGGTTTAGATTCTCTATCTAACTCTTCAAATATTTTGAGTTTTATATCTTCGTTTTCGGTAGCAGCTTCTATAATTAAATCTGCATCCTGAATGCCTTTTTTTATGCTTGTGTCAGTTTTTATGCGGTTAATGGTTTCACTTTTGTCAGTTTCGCTGATAATTTCTTTTTTTATCAGTCTGTCTAAATTTTTTTGAATGGTATTCAGGGCTTTTTTCAGTGCCGATTGATTTATGTCAATCAACGAAGTTTCAAAACCTGCTTGGGCAAAAACGTGTGCAATGCCGTTTCCCATTGTTCCGGCACCTATTACTGCTACTTTTTTCATTTTATAATAATTTTTATTACTAATTAATTTACGTAAAACACAAAAATACAAAATAATGTGTGCCGAATGAAATGTTTAACCGTAAATTAAATTTGTTGCGGCAATATAGTTATTCACAAATAATATCAGGGTCAATTCTTACCTGTTTATATTTTTTTATTTTAGGAGCATTGTCTGCAGAAATACTTACTTTATCCGTAAAAACAATATTTCCGTTGACGGAAACAGAAATGTTGTATGTCTTACCCCATTTTGCGATAAATATAAAGCGTTTGTTTTTAGAGTTTGGCTTTATGTGGTATTCCTCTCCGCTTTCGGCATCTTTTACCGTAATTTTAACTCCTTTAGGAATGTCGGGAGAGCATTTTGCGAAAACACTTCCTATCATTACCGTAATATCTGCTCTTTTAACAGAATCTAAGGTTATTAAAAAAATATCATTATCGCTTGCCCCGGAGTTTCTTCTTGATGAATAGTATGCGTGCTGACCGTCGGCAGTGGGAGTGTAAAAGACATCATCTCCTACGGTATTTATCGGGTACCCTATGTTTTCAGCTTTTGTCCAAGTTCCGAATTGTGTTTTTTCGGACTTAAAAATATCGTATCCTCCGAGGTTTTCGTGACCTTTTGAGCTAAAATACAGTGTTTTTCCGTCAGGATGAATAAAAGGACCTTCTTCATTATATTTTGTGTTAACGCCTTTGCCCAGATTTCGGGGCGGACCCCACATTCCGTTCTTCATCTTTTCGGAAACGTAGATGTCTAATCCGCCGAATCCTCCCTGACGGTCGCTGGTAAAATATAAATATTTTCCGTCTGCCGATATTGAAGCCGAAGTTTCTCGGTCTTCCGTATTTATATTCGGCCCTAATTTTACGGGAGTTGTCCATTCGCCGTTTTCAAAAGAACTTTGATATATGCTGCCGTAATCATCAGCTTTATAAATAAATAATGTTTGACCGTCAACAGACAGGGCACAAGTGGCTTCATGGTTTTTTGTGTTTATGTTTTTTATTCCTTTTGCTTTTGTCCAATGTCCGTCAATTTTTTCGCACATAAAAATATCTTCGTTATAATTTCCGTCATCGTCAATTTCTTCATCCCACCCGTTTGGTCTTCTGGATGTGAAAATCAATACAGATTCATCGGCTGATATAACGGGACTATGGTCTTGAAATTCAGAATTAACACTGTCTCCGAGATTGGTTATTTCAAATTTAATTTTGTTTTCAAAAAGCCGCTTGCCTGATTCGCATTTAAAAATTTCTCTGTCTATTACTGCTAAAAGGTCTTTGTTTTTTTCTACTACTGAGCGCAATTCTGCCAGTTCCTGTAAGGCGGCGACAAAGAGGTATGATGCTCTGTACGCTCTTGCCAGTTGAAATGAACTTTCGACATAGCGGCTTAGTGTTTTTCGTTTATTGAAGAATGTCTTGGCTTTTTTGAAATATTTTATGGACTCTTTCTCCCTTCCTGTTGTATTTAAAAGGGCAAATCCCATTTTATAGTTAAAATCGGCATCATTAGGGTTGTCGATTAAAAACCGCTCGTAAAAGTCAATGCTGGCTTCAAATATATTGCCTTCAATAAACTCTTCCGTAAGTTGAACATGACTGAGTTTTCTGCTTTGAGCTTTTAATCCGGACGGGATTAGTAATGCCATAATCAATATAAATTGATAAAAAGGAATAACTTTTTTCATAAATTTCAGTTTATATATCTTCTTGAAACATTGGGTCCCAAGGCGGTAATATTACAGGTTTACGATTTAAAATTTTCAGTGTTTTTTCGTCAATATATTTTTTTAAAATAACTACACGAAACATATATTCGTCAAACCACCGGTCTGTCATGGTTAAGTATCCGTTATGACCTGATGACTTTCCCCAGCTGTTTTCAAGTAACCATTTTGTTATTTTTCCGTTTTGGTCAACATCTGCGCCTATTAATGCCATACCGTGAGTTGAACCGCTTTCAAGAGATAAAATCCGTTCTTTTTTATTCATATCAAATTTAACGCCAAAAAGAGATTCGTAGTCATAATTCTCTGTATCTAAGAGACCTTCGTCTTTGTTTAACTGTTTTCCGACATCGCATGAAAAATACATTGCTTCGTTGTCCTGTAATGATTTAAGAGCATATTTTTTTATTTCTTTTGCCGGCAAATTAATGAATTTCCAGTTTTTCCCTTCTAAAACATTTCTGTCTTTTTGAATCTCGTATAGTTTGTAATATTCTTTTGACGGGTCATCCATCAGCATTACATAGTCCGAAAAGTTTACATTTTTGAGAGATGCTTTAAGAAATGATTTCGGTGTGTATTTTTTATAAGGCGTAAGGTTTCCTTCTTTATCTTTGTATCTCCACAGAAATTTGCTCGGAGGTTCTCCGAGATTTATACAGAGCATTTTGTATATGTCTTTAAGCATATATATTTTTGCTTGTCTTAAAACTTCATCGGTTCCTTTCATTGCTCTTAACTTCAAAGCGTCTCCTCTGAGTTTTCTGCGAATAAGTTGTATCATTATTCGTGTATTCTTGCTTGAATTTGTTTCGGGCATTATTTCTTTAGGGACTAACCCGTATTTTTCTGCCAAATTTGTAAAAGAATTCCAAACACCACCGTCGCTTACAACATTACTGAACAACCAGTTAACTTCTCTGTCGTCAATTTTTTTATTTCGGGTTTCGATTATGCTTTCAAGAAATAAATTTGATTTTTCAAAAATATCCCGGAAATAAAGATAGTTTTGGGAGTATTCAAATGCAGGTATGTTAAATGTTTGCATTGCTTTGGGACGCATAACGTTCATCGACGTAAACATCCAGCATCTTCCGGAAGATTTTTGGTCGGTAATTCCGCTGACTTTTACTTTGTATTTAAATTCACGGTCAAATTTTTTAATATTTTCCCTGTTTAGTGCCAAGTTTTTAATGTCATTATTCGTAACAGCATTTGTAACTGCTTTTAGGTATGGTGTATCCGACTTGTAAGAAGTTTTAATTTCATTAATTTCTTTCTCGGTTAAGATTTTTTGTGAGAAAACAGAGGCAAAAATCAAGTTAATAATAATCAGGAATACTGTTTGTTTCATAATAATAATTTTTTATTCTGTGAGAGACTGTGTTTTTAAGTGAAAATGAACTATGAATATTTATATTTTTTCCGGATAACCGGTAATATCTCTTATATTGTGATATAACTTTTTTAATCTGCCGTACATTTTTTTATAAATTTTGTTATACAGCTCATCGTATATTTTCATATTGTTTTTATCGGGAGTGTATGTTTTTCCTGTTCTGCACATATTTTTTACGGCATCCTCGTAAGAATTATATATTTTCATTCCCACAGCAGCATTAACGGCAGCACCGAGAGCCGATGTCTCATATGTATGCGGTCTTTCAACCGGTAAATTAAAAATATCGGCTGTCATTTGCATTGCTTGTTCGCTTTGAGAACCGCCGCCGGAAACTATTACTTTTTCAGTTTTTATTTTTGTTCGTTTCTCTGTTCTTTCCAAACCGTCTTTCAGTGAATATGCCAAACCTTCCAGAATTGCTTTGTATATGTGTGCTCTTGTATGAACATCTCCGAAACCAATAATAGCACCTTTAGCTTCAGAGCCCGGAATTTTTACTCCCGGCGACCAATACGGTTGCAGAGTTAAACCCATAGAGCCTGCAGGAATGTCTTTTATCATATCATCAAAAAGTTGTTCTGCAGGTAAACCGTTTTTTTCTGCGATTTCAATTTCTTTGCAACCGAACTCTTCTTTAAACCAGTTTATCATCCAAAAACCTCTGTAAATCATTATTTCTGTATTGAAATAATCATGAACGGCTCCCGGATAAGCAGGAAAAAAAGGTATTACTTCATAATATTTTTTATGTGTTGTTTGAACTGTTGCCGTTGTTCCGTAGCTTAGACAAGCAATGTTCGGAGAAAAAACGCCTGACCCTAAAACTTCCGATGCCTTATCTGATGCTGCCGCATAAACAGTCAAGCCTTCAGGAATTCCTGTTTTTTCCGAAGCCTTTTTTGTTATGTATCCGAGAATTTCAGACGGTTTAACTAATTTGCACAGCTTGTCTCCTTCTACGGGAAACATTTTTCGGTTTCTGTGACCGGGAGCAGCCCATTTTTGCTTTTTGTAATCGAACGGCATATATCCGACCATATTTCCGACTGAATCAGTAAAATTTCCGGTAAGTTTGTATGTCAGCCATCCCGACAGATACAGATATTTTTCGGTTTTTTCCCAAATGTCAATATCATTTTGGATAAGCCAGTTGCATTCGGCATTCTTTACGGCATAGACAACAGCTTCTTTCATATTTATCATTCTCAGAGATGCCTTAACTATCCCTTTAGGATATTTATGAGTTTGAGTTTGTCGTTGGTCAAGCCAGATAATTGCAGGTCTGAGAGGTTTACCGTTATTGTCAGAATTTACTACAGTGCCTCTTTGTGTTGTAAGCGTAACACTTTTTATTGCCGATTTCGGGAAATTTATTTCTGAAAATAATTTTCGGCATGCAAGAGCCAGATTATCCCAGAAATATTCGGGATCCTGCTCTGCCCATCCCGGTTTTACAGAATAATAAGGCTTTATTTCTTGTTTGTAAACAGCTTTAATATTTCCGAAAAAATCAAAAATAACAGCTCTTACAGACTGTGTTCCTACATCTAATGATAAAATAAAATCTGTTTTTTCCGCCATTATAAAGATTAAACAACTTGTAAAAGTAGTTAAAATCAATCAAAAAGTATATCTGTAATGAAAAAAATCAAATTATTACTTACTTTTGCGGGAAAATATTTTTAATAAATTGAAAAAGGTAATTGTAGGTTTATCCGGCGGAGTTGATTCCAGCGTAGCGGCATATATCCTTAAAGAACAAGGCTATGATGTTACAGGAGTGTATATGATAAACTGGCACGATACTGAAGGTGTTATTGAGGGCAGTTGCCCCGGAGATGATGATATTTTGGTTGCAAGATTAGTCGCACGAAAACTGAAAATACCGTTTAAAGTTACGGATTTCAGTGAAATATATTCTGAAAGGGTTGTGGATTATATGTTTTCCGAATATAAAAAAGGACGAACTCCTAATCCTGATGTTTTATGTAACAGAGAAATCAAATTTGACGTTTTTTTGAAAAAAGCAGAGGAGTTGGGAGCGGATTTTGTTGCTACGGGGCATTATTGCCGAAAAGAAACAATTATTAAAGACGGGAAAAAAATATACAGATTACTTGCAGGAGAAGATGATAATAAAGACCAAAGTTATTTTTTATGCGGGCTTTCGCAGGAGCAGTTGTCAAAATCGTTATTTCCGATAGGAGATTTGACGAAGTCTGAAGTTCGAGTAATCGCAGACAAGTTAGGGTTGGCAAGTGCAAAGAAGAAAGATTCGCAGGGTATTTGTTTTGTAGGTAAAGTTGATTTGCCGATATTTTTACAACAAAAATTAAAACCGATAAACGGAAATATTATACTAATACCTAAAGACTATTCTGAATTTAAAAAGACAGAAAAATATTTTGGGCTTAACCGCAATGAGCAGTTGAAATTATTATCAAGACCATACTTTTATTCTCCTGAAACAGGTAAAACAGTCGGAAAGCATCACGGTGCTCATTTTTTTACAATAGGTCAGCGAAAAGGTTTAGGTGTCGGCGGACTTAAAGAACCTGCATTTGTTTTAGACATTGACGTTAAAAAAAATATAGTTTACATAGGAGAAGGAAAGCAGCATCCGGGGTTATACAGAAAAGCTCTTTTTATCAAAAAAGGGGAGGAGCACTGGGTAAGACCCGATTTAAAAATACCGGAAGGAAGCAGTTTAGATATTTTTGTGAGAATTCGTTACAGACAGGCATTACAAAAAGCCGTATTATATGCTGAAAAAGAAGGTCTATATATAGTTTTTAAAAATTCTCAGAGAGGTATTACTCCCGGACAATTTGCGGCATTTTATCTTGGAGACGAACTGATAGGGTCGGGAGTTATTGATTCTTAATTATTGCCCGGCAGAGGCTTCTATGTTGTTTCAGAATCTTTAATATACTCATTTTTTATTTTTCCTGCCGGATACATTGATATTAAGGTTCCTATAATCATTACCGAAAAAAAAGTAAGGACAAAATCGCCTGTATTCATTACAATAGGATAGGCATCAACAATATACATCCCGTCGGAAGGAAACGTTACAAAACCGAATTTTTGCTGTGCAAAACAAATAAGCCCGCCTAAAACTATACCGGAAAAAGCACCGATAAACGAAATCATCCATCCTTCAATAAAAAAAATTTTTTTTATGGTTTTTATATTGGCACCCATACTCATTAAAGTGAAAATATCATTTTTTTTCTCAATAATCAGCATTGTAACCGAGCCTATTATGCTGAACGAAGCAATCAGGATAATAAACATCATGATTATAAAGGCTGCAAAGCGTTCTGATTTCATAACTTTATAAACATCAAATTGTTCGTATATGTTCTTTACGGAATATTTTTCTCCGAGAATATCCTGTATTTCAGACTTGAGTAATTCTGCATTTCGTGTCGTGTCGACTAAAATTTCTATTGAACTTACGGATTTGCTGTTTCTTTCAGTAATTTTTCTTACAAGGCTTAAAGAGGTAAGTATGTATTTCATATCAAAATTTGCATCAACGGAAATTATTCCTGCAGGAATCAGAGAGATATGTTTAAATGATTGCTCCGGGTTTAACATATTAACTTTTTTTCTGTCAGGAACCCAGAGGGATACTGCTTTTTGACTTTCAACCGAAAGCCCTAATTTATAAGCAATACCACCTCCCAATACGGTGTAATTTAAAGTGTTTCCGGATGTTTTAAAAACTCCTTCCCTCAGTGCCGAATTAAGATTGAAAAAATTGTCATAATCATCAGGTATGCCCTTTACCGTGCAAATAGTCTGCTTATTTCCGTATTTTAAAAGAATATTTTCTTCTGAAATTTCCGCAAAATATTTTATGTGATTAAGTTTTTTTATTTTCTCAAACTTTTTTCCTTCAATCTTAAAAGTTTTTCCTTTCAGGCTTTCAATCTTTAAATCAGGGGCATAATTTGAAATTTGCTCATCAATTAATGAGCCGAAACCGTTTATTGATGATAAAACTATTATCAGTGCCGCAGTAGCAACAGCTACAACAACAACCGAAATTCCGGATATAATATTTATTGCGTTTCTGTTCTTTTTTGAAAATAAATATCGCTTTGCTATGTAATAAGACAGATTCATTACTTTTTCAGTAAATTATCAATTTTTTCGGCATAATCAAGAGAATCGTCAATGTAAAATTGCAAATCCGGAATTTTTCTTACCTGATTTTTTATTCTGTTTCCCAGTTCAAATCTTAAATTACTTTTACTGTTCCTGATTTCATCAAAAACAACATCCTTATCATCATTGGGAAAAATGCTTAAATAAACCTTTGCCAGGCTTAAGTCCGGAGAAACCCTGACAACTGTTACGCTTATTATTTTATTTGAAAATTCTCCGGCTTTTTTTTGAAAAATGATACTCATCTCTTTTTGTATCAAAGAAGAAACTTTTTTCAGTCGTGTAGATTCCATGTTTTTATATTTTTCACAAAAGTAAGTTTTTTAAGCATTTAATAAAAATGAGATTAAAATTTATATTTTTGGAGAAAATTAATTTATAAATTCTAAAATAATACAGTTATGTTTTCAAAAGAAATATATACGGCAAGGCGAAAAAAACTTTCAGAACAAATATCAGACGGATTAATTTTACTGCCCGGTAATTCAGATGTCCCGTTTAATTATCCTGCAAATATTTATTCTTTCAGGCAAGACAGTTCTTTTTTGTATTTTTTCGGTGTAAAACAACCCGATATTACAGGTATTATTGATGTTGATTCCGGTGAAGACTATATGTTCGGAAATGATATAGGTATTGACGATATTATTTGGATGGGCGAACAGCCGACAATGAAAGAATTTGCCGGTAAGAACGGAGTAAGTCAGACATATCCTACAGAAAAACTTGACGATTTTATTAAAAATGCTTTGTCGCAGGGCAGAAAAATTCATTTTTTACCTGCATACAGAGCACAGACAAAGTTGCAGCTTGAGAAATTACTCGGAATACCTGCCGGAGAAATAAACGGTAATGTTTCGGAAGAGTTGATTAAAGCCGTGGTAAAATTACGCTCGGTAAAAGAACCCGGAGAAATTGAAGACATTGAAAAAACCGTTGACGTGGCTTATGAAATGCATACAGCTTCTATGAAAGCGGCTTTTCCGGGAATTAAAGAACAGGAAATTTACGGAAAAATTGAGGGCATTGCATTGTCTCACGGCGGACCTGTTTCTTTTCCGGTTATTTTATCGGTAAACGGGCAAATATTACATAATCATCATCACGAAAATATTTTGAAAGAAGGGCAACTGATGGTAACGGATGCCGGAGCGGAATCTCCGATGCATTATTGCAGCGATATTACGCGAACAGTTCCGGTAGGCGGAAAATTTTCCGAAAAACAAAAGGGAATATATGAAATTGTATTAAAGGCAAATATTGAAGTAATTAAAAATTCAAAACCCGGAATTTTTTATAAAGATATGCACTTGCTTTCGGCAAAAATTATAGCACAAGGATTGAAAGATGAAGGACTGATGAAAGGCGATGTTGAAGAAGCCGTTGCAAACGGAGCCCACGCTCTTTTTTATCCTCACGGCTTGGGGCATATGATGGGGCTTGATGTTCATGATATGGAAGGATTGGGTGAAAATTATGTCGGCTATGACGAAACAGTAAAACGCAGCGAGCAATTCGGACTGGCATTTTTGCGAATGGCACGAAAACTTGAACCCGGTTTTGTAATAACTGTTGAGCCGGGAATTTATTTTATTCCTGCTTTAATTGATATTTGGAAAAAAGAAAACAAATTTTCCGATTTCATTAATTACAAAAAACTTGAAGAGTACAGAGATTTCGGAGGCATTCGAATTGAAGATGATATTTTGATTACGGAAAACGATTGCAGAGTTCTCGGAAAGCCGATACCCAAGACGGTTGAAGATATTGAAAATTTGATGAGGATGAGATAATGTTTCGGTTTGCTTTCTGAATGAAAAAAAGGTCTCTGTATATCGGAGACCTTTTCTTGTTATATTAACTTAAAACATAACCTTCGTCATCTGTTTTTTCATAAAGCCAATCGATTCTGACTTTGTATTTGTTAAAAATAAAATTCCGCTTAAGCTTCAGGGTCGGGGACAATTCTCCGGTATCAGGACCCCACTCTTCACAGACTAATGCAAATTTTTTAATTCTCATAGAATCGTCGACATCAAAATTCAACTCATCAATTTCGTTCTTTATTTTTTCAATAACCTGCTTGTTTTTAATTATTTCCGAATTATTTTTAAAGGTTATTTCGTGCAGTTCTCCCCATTTTCTGATATATTCAAAAGCCGGAGATATCAGAGCGGAGCAATATCGTTCATTTTCTCCGATAACCATAAGTTGTTCAATAAAAGGAGATTCTTTCATAATGTTTTCGACCAGCTGAGGTGCAACATATTTACCTGTAGAAAGTTTGAAAAGTTCTTTTTTTCTTCCTGTTATTTTGAGAATATCTCCGTTGAGTTCACCCATATCTCCTGTATGAAACCATCCGTTTTCGTCAATTTCCTCTTCTGTCCGTTCTCTGTCCTTATAATAGCCTTTCATTAAGCACGGCCCTTTGTAAAGAATTTCGCCGTCGGGAGCTATTTTAACTTCTGATGTCTCGAGTAATTTTCCGACAGTTCCGGGTTTTATGTCATCGAGCCTGTTGACTGATATAACGGGAGATGTTTCGGTTAAGCCGTATCCTTCAATAACCGGAATTTTTGCAGCATTAAAAACTCGGGCGAGTCTTGGTTGTAAAGCTGCACCGCCGGAAACTATCAATTTTATATTTCCTCCTAATGCTTCTCTCCATTTATCAAAAACAAGTTTGTTGTCAAAGGCTAATTTTGCTTTTAAAAACATATTTGAAGACTTATTTCCCTCATATTTTTGTGCTGAGCGTAAAGAACTGAAAAAAATGCTTTTTTTAATGCCTTTTAATTCTCTTCCTTTTTCGTATATCTTATCATAAATTTTTTCAAGAAGTCTCGGAACCGTTGCGAAAGTTTCCGGTTTTACTTCTTGTATGTCGGCAACGAGAGTCTCCGGGCTTTCTGCATAATATATGCTTACTCCAAGGTATGTATATAAAAAATTCAAACTTCTTTCGTAAACATGATTAAGAGGCAGAAAACTGATTGCTTTGTTAACTCCTTCCGGTACAACACAAACTTGGGCAAGAACATTTGAAATGAAATTTTTGTGTGTAAGCATTACGCCTTTAGGTTGTCCTGTTGTTCCGGACGTGTAAATTATTGAGCTGATATCTTTCTCGTTTATATCAGCTTTCATCTGTTGAAGCTTTCCGCTGTTTTGTTCAAAATTTTCTTTACCTGTATTCAAAATGTCATTAAACAGTCCGTTAGCATCTGTTTTTTCAAAAGAATAAACAGGAATGTTTTTACTTGTTATGACAGGAGCGTTTTTAACTCTTTCATAATGTTCCTTTTTTGCCGTTATAACCATTTTTGCATCGGAATGATTTATTATGTGGTCATATTCTGATGTTGCCATTGTGGGGTAAACGGGTACGTGTATAACACCTATTTGCTCCATTCCTATATCGGCAATGTTCCATTCGGGGCGATTGTTTGAGATTGTTAATATTTTATCACCTTTTTTAAATCCTAAGCTAATTAATCCTGAACTGAAAAAATCTGCTTTTTGTTTTATGTCTTGAGTGCTGAACATTTCCCATTTACCGTTTCTTTTTACGGAAAAAGCATCGTCTTTCGGGTAATTTGCCAGTGCGTATTCTATAAATTCAAATGTTCTCTTTATTTCCATAGTTTATGAAGTTTTAGATGTTTATACTCATAAAGTATATGTAATTACTCTAAAAAATAAAATTAAGGGTCTTGTTTTTTAAAATATTTACCGGATACAGTATATTATAAGCATACGTGATAAAATAAAAAAAGGTTTCAGAAATGAAGGAAAATCCGAAACCTTTATATGTATCATTGCTGACTTAATGCTCTATAAAGCCCTCGTCTTCAGTGTATCCGTAAAGGAAATCCAGCTTAGTTTTGTATTTCTTAATTAAAACTTTACGTTTTAGTTTAAGTGTCGGAGACAGTTCTCCTGTTTCCGGAGTCCATTCACTGCATACTAATGAGAACTTTTTAATTCTCATAGCTTTATCTAACCTTTGATTAAGTCGCTCAACTTCGTCTTCAAACTTTTTTATTACTTTTTCGTTTTTTATAAGTTCGTAATTTTCTCTAAAGCTGATGTTGTGCAATGCAGCCCAATTATGTAAATGTTCAAATGCAGGGCATATAATCGCAGCTGTATATTTTTCTCCTTCGCCTACAACCATAATTTGTTCAATAAAGGGAGATTCTTTCATTTTATTTTCAACGAGCTCGGGTGCAACATATTTACCTGTTGAAAGTTTAAATATTTCTTTTGTTCTTCCTGTTATTTTAAGCACTTTTCCGTCTAATTCTCCTGTGTCCCCCGTATGAAACCACCCGTCTTTATCAATAGCTTCCTTTGTTTTTTCAGGATCTTTATAGTATCCGGGCATTAAATTGGGACCTTTAAATAATATTTCTCCGTCATCTGCAATTTTGACTTGTGCAGTTTCCAGTAATTCTCCCACTGTTCCTGCCCGAACATTT
>JALSMF010000266.1 GCA_026987795.1 Bacteroidales bacterium | reverse complement strand
TAAAATAAACGGGCAAATGGTCACTGTATCCGCCGTAATAGTTTTTACCTCCGTAGGTTTTATTCGGTACTCTGAAATTTGCTTTGGCATTGTAGTATAATATCTTATCCGATTTAAAAATTTGACCTTCTTCTGCATAATATTTTTGCCCTTTTCGTAAGTTTTGCGATACGATAAGATTGTCCAGCATATACCAACGATAATCACGAGAGTTTGTCCCCTCTCCTTTTAATGATTTTTTATACAGAAGGTTATAGAACTCATCAAAAGTCGGATTTTTTTCATTATTTGTTGCTCTCAAAACTTTATTTAAACTTTTGCTTTTGGGCTCATCGTTAAAATCGCCCATTATTACAATATTTGCATTTTTGTTTTTCGAAAAAATATTATTACAGGTATTTCTCAAGATTTTTGCAGTCTCTATTCTTTTATATTCTGTATCTTCTAATCCGTCTCTGCGTGATTTCCAATGGTTAACAAAAAAATGAAATGTTTCACCGTCGGCAAAATGTCCCGTAACGTGCAAAATATTTCTTAATTTTACATCCGGCTCAGACGGCATAACAACAGGTATTATCTCATAATTAACAACTTCAAACATGCCCGGACGATACATTAAGGCAATGTCAATTCCTCGTGTGTCAGGACCTTCTTCGTGAACAATTTTATATTTCCCGTTTTTTAGCAACCTGCTGTCTGCCAAATCACGCACAACCGATTTATGTTCAACTTCGCACAAGCCGACAACGGCAGGCAATTCATCCGAAATATTGCTTATTACCCACGATAAATGCTTGATTTTTTTTTCATATCGTTCTTTTGTCCAATGCTTATAACCTTCAGGAGTAAACTCCTCGTCTTTTGTTCCGGTGTCATCAATTGTATCAAATAAATTTTCAACATTGTAAGATACAATTACATATTTATTTTTTTCAGTTAATTTTTTTTCCACATTTTCTTCTTTTAAAGTTGTACTATGTTTTTTTTGCAGTTTATCTTCGGAAACTTTACAAGTTGATGCAAGCATTAAAGCAGCGGCTGTTGCAAAAAACAATTGCCGTATAATTAATTTTCCGTTCATATGTTTCTAATTTTTACTTTATAATTATCCGAAATAAATTACTTTTGTTGCTTCATTTCAGAATCTGTATAAAAATGAAAAAAATATTTTTATTATCATTCGTAGTCATATATGCATCTTCAGCCTTTTCTCAGAAAGTTGCACCGGATACTTACGTAATTCACTTTAAAGATAAGGCAAATTCTCCGTATTCTGTCGATAAGCCGCTTAGCTTTCTTTCAGAAAGAGCTGTTTTGCGAAGACAAAAATACAATATTCCGATTACTGAACAAGATATTCCGGTAAATAAGGTATATACCGACAGTATCAAAAAAATGGGATTAGATATTTATGCTGTTTCAAAATGGTTTAATACGGCAATTATTTACAGTAAAGATTCATCTCTTATAGAAAAAGTCTTTAATTTAGATTTTGTTGATACTTTTAAAACATCTGAAAAAGAAAAAATTAAGTATCTTCCCCCGAAACCTGAAGACATTGATATCAGCGGAAAACCTGATACTTTTTTTATTTATGATTACGGTTTCGGCAAAAATCAGGTAAGAATGTTAAACCTGCATAATCTTCACAATAAAGGGTATGCAGGACAAGAAATGATAATTGCAGTTTTAGATGCCGGATTTAAAAATGTTGATCGCTTACAAGGTTTTGACAGTATAAGAATAAATAATCAGATTCTCGGAATTAAAGATTTTGTTCAGCGCGACAGTGATGTTTACAGAGATGCAACTCACGGTATGCAGGTTTTATCAACAATTGCCGCAAATTATCCTGGCAAATTAGTCGGAACTGCTCCAAAAGCTCAATACTGGCTGCTCAGAACCGAAGATGAACGTTCGGAAAATATGGTAGAGGAGTATTATTGGGTTTCCGGTGCTGAATTTGCCGACAGTGTAGGTGCAGACATAATACATTCTTCTCTCGGGTATAATAATTTTGATGATACTCTCGTAAGTTTCACATACAATGATATGAACGGAGATATTGCTCCCGCAACAATTGCTTCTGACATTGCTTCATCTAAAGGTATTTTATGTGTAACAAGTGCAGGCAATGAAGGAGATGAGCCGTGGAAATATATTACATCGCCGGCAGATGCCGATTCCTGCTTAACGGTA
>JALSMF010000265.1 GCA_026987795.1 Bacteroidales bacterium | reverse complement strand
AATTACAGAACAAAATAATCAAATAAAATCAAGCATACAATATGCAAAACGAATTCAGGAAGCACTGCTGCCGCCGGATACCTTCATTTCCGAAATTTTAAATGATTATTTTATTTACTATAAACCAAGAGATATAGTAAGCGGAGACTTTTATTGGATTAAGAAAATTAAAAACACTGTAATTTTTGCAGTTGCAGACTCCACCGGACACGGTGTTCCCGGTGCTTTTATGAGTATGCTCGGAATAGCTTTTCTTAACGAAACGGTAACTGAAGATTTTTATGAATCTGACAATTGTACGGCTGCACTTATTTTAGACGGTCTGCGTGAAAAAATAAAAATATCCTTACGACAAACAGGCACCGATGATACCGCAAAAGACGGTATGGATATGGCAATAGTACTCATAGACACCGATGACTTAACAATGCAATTTGCCGGGGCATACAATCCTCTTTATATTGTAAGAAAAGGAAAACTAACCGAAGTTCAGGCAGATAAAATGCCCGTAGGCGTTTATCTGAAAGACTCCCGAAAGTTCACAAATAAAAGAGCCGTATTACAACCGGGAGATATATTATATATGTTCTCTGACGGATATTACGACCAATTCGGGCAAGAATCCGGTAGGAAATTTATGAAAAAACGTTTCAGAGAGCTACTGGAAGAAATCTCTCTGAAACCAATGAAAGAACAATATGAAATTTTAGACAAAACCTTTACGGAATGGAAAGGAAACTCGGAACAATCTGATGATGTTTTGGTTGCGGGAATAAAAATATAATTGAATCATTGAACTGTTAGAATATTTCCCCAACGGCGTGTCCGTTTTCGTTATTTTATTCCTCAAAACCTCATCTCTTATCTTTATTTCTCGAAGAGAAGTAATTATTAAAAATCCCCTGATATTATCAATTCATTTTTTCGTAAATTTGAATTAACGTTAATCCGACAATTCCCGACGTTAAAAAATCTAATCCTTACCTTAACTAATTTATATACAAATCTTATTGCTTTTATCCTTTTTTTTCATAATTTGTTCTGAAAATTTATACAATATTTAATTCAAAATTTACATCATGATAAAATCAATACTAATCTTCAGTTTTTTCAGTTTTATAAACTCGGCACTTTTTGCACAGGAAGTCATAGCAACTTCCGGAGATTATTCTGAAAATGCAAATGCTTCTCTCAGTTGGACAATAGGTGAAACGATGACAGAAACATACACTGCCGGAACAACAATCTTAACACAAGGTTTTCAGCAAAGTAAACTGACTGCAACTTCTGTTTTTGAATTGCCCGAAAGTAATATTACTGTCGGTATTGCTCCTAATCCTGCAACAAACTTTGTTAAATTAAAAATTTCCGATACTGAAAACATCAGTTTCCGGTTATTTGACTATAACGGAAAATTAATAAACAAAACAAAAGTTATTTCCGAAGAAACCGAAATTCCTTTTTCACGTTTACCGAATGCTGCCTATTTTCTTAAAATAATGAAAGGAAATATGCTCATTAAAACATTTCAAATTATTAAACAGTGAGTTCGCTCCGAAAAATATCGGTGTGAATATTCTCATAAGAAGCATAGAAGTTTATTGTTTTATAATCAATTAACAAATTTATAATTTCACTAAAAAACTCCCGTTATGAAAAAAACAATTATTCTTAAATTTACGGCAATTATCCTTTTTGTTTTCAGTTTTACACTTTTAAAAATTCAAGCCCAAACACCCCAAAGCTTTAAATACCAAGCCGTCGTGCGTGATGCATCCGGCAATATTATTGCCGACCAAACTGTCGGGCTTCAAATTGAAATACTCGAAGGAAGCGAAACCGGAACACCGGTTTACACCGAAACTTGGTCAATGAACACCAATGCTTTCGGACTTATTAATCTGAACATCGGAGAAGGTTCGTCGAGTGATGACTTCTCTGCAATTAATTGGGGAAGCAACAATTATTTCGTAAAACTGAGTATTGACCTTGCCGGCGGCACAAGCTATGTCGATATGGGAACAAGTCAATTACTCTCGGTACCGTATGCCCTGTATGCCAATGAAAGTGCAAACGGAACAAGCCAATGGACAAATAACGGAGCAGATATTTACTTCAATTCCGGAAATGTAGGCGTAAACACAACAAACCCGAGCACAGAATTGGACGTAAACGGAACAATAACAGCAAACGGCGGAAATTC
>JALSMF010000264.1 GCA_026987795.1 Bacteroidales bacterium | reverse complement strand
TCTGAATATTTGTATTTCTGATCTTTAAAACCATACAACATATAACCGTCTAATCTGAAAGTTTTACTGAATTTGTCGCTTGTTCTTCCTCCTATTCTTAATCTGAAACCTTCTACATCGTTAAAACTGTAAAATGTATTGACGGGACCGACGTTTATTTTTCCGAAATTCCAATATCCTGCAACGAGCAGTGTTAACACATCCATTGTTCTTTTAAATGCCGGCATATGCTGCACGCTGTCAACCATTTTGTAAATGTTTTCTTCTTGTTCGGAAAGTTTTGTCAGTCTGTTTTCTTCCCAAAAATCTTCATCTTTTTTATCGTAATTTTCATCTCTGACTGTTTTTTCAAGTCCGGAATATATTTTTTCGTCTCGTTTTTTATTCAGTATGTAGTTATCATAGTAAACAGAGCGTTTACCGAACATTCCGGCACCTTTTTTACCGATATTAAAATCAATTATCAATTCGTCTTTTGTAAGCATCCAGCATTTATTGTCTATAAAATCAAATTCTTGATTTATTACAAGGTCGGTTACAAAATTCAGGTTTATTTCATCGGCTATTCTCATTTCCGCTTTTATTACGGTATAATTTCCGTCGTTTGTAATGTAGAGGTTGCCGACAAAAGCAAAGTCTAATTTGTTTCTGGGCTGAAAAGCTAACTTTATGCAAGTGCGGTTGTTTACTTCAACCGTGTCCATTATTCTGAATTTATATATTACGGGGGAAACGGCAGAGAGCGGGCTGACAAATTGGTTAGTAAGCAGTGTGATATTGTTATCGTAAATATTTATGTCCTGATACAAATAGTCAACCATCATATCGGTACCTTCACTGTCTATATATTCTTTTGAGCCGACTGATTTTAATCCTGTTACGTATTCTTTGCTTGTTTTAGGAGATTTTCTGTAATAAACTTTTGAGACCGTTTCCTGTAAAAATACGGGCAAGTACGGCTTGCCGTTTATTTCGGAAGTATCAACATAATCGAATATGAATTGATATTTCCTGAAGGCTCTTTTTTTTCTGAATTTTTCAGTAATGTTGTTTAAATCGAACTGAACTTTTTCGTATTTGTCAAATTCATAAAAATCAAGACTTTCTTTTCGGTTTTTATCTTTATTTTTAATTACCTTTTTAATTAATTCTACAGCAGGATTGTTTTTATTTCTGTACCTTTTTCTTCTTGATTTTACGACAACTTCTCCGATATTATAATTTTCGGGATTCAATTCAAAATTAATAACCTGACTTTTCCCGATTACAATATTTTTTTCCTTGCTTTTAAATCCTATATATGCTGCTTTTACCTTTCCCGAAGCCCATTGAGTTTCAAGGCTGTATTCACCCTTATAGTCGGTTGTTGTGCCTATGTTTTTTCCGACAAAAATAACATTTGCAAAAGGTATGGGTTCTTTAGTTTTTTCATTAATTACCTTACCTCTTACTCGTGTTATTTTTTGTGAATAACCGGTATCAGAACAGCTGAAAAATATAACAATCAGTATGGTAAATATGTATATAACTTTACAGTTCTTCATTTTTATTTAAAAATATAATATTTGTGCATTAAAAAGTTAAAACCGATACCGACAATTACGGCAACTATTACTTTTGATATAATGTATTGAAATTTTGCATATTCCGTGAGCAGATAAAGACCGGCGATGTTGAGCATTATACTTGTTACCCAAACTGCCGTGTATTTTAATGCCTGAGCAGAAAGTTTTCCGTCTTTTTTCATAAAAGTCCAGTTTCTTTCCAGAACAAAAGACGTTACGCCTCCGCTGACAGCACCGGTAACTGCAGACAACATATACCAAATATGGAATATCTCTGTCAAGAAAATCAGAACAGCAAAATCTACAGCCGTGGCAATACCTGCAACAATGTTGTATTTTAAAAATGTTATTGCTGACTGTTGTTTTTTGTTCATTTTAAAAAATATTAAGATAAATCAGAATTTGTAATGTTGCCAGACTGTAAACCCCTGCTAAGATATCATCAAGCATAACGCTCCAATTTGTTTTTAGTTTGTCAAACTGTCTGATACCAAGCGGTTTTACAATGTCAAAAAACCTGAATAATATGAATGCTGACAGATAATATTCCCATTTTAACGGAACGGCAAATGCTGCTATTGATACTCCGACAATTTCATCTATAACAATTTTTCCTGAGTCGTGCTTCCATATTTTATGA
>JALSMF010000263.1 GCA_026987795.1 Bacteroidales bacterium | reverse complement strand
GGTGCAGGAAGCGAAGTTGCCGCAGCAGTCGCCGTTTTCAAAACATTAAATCCTAAAATAAAAATATACACAGTTCAGGCAGAGAAATCGCCGGCTGCTTATTTATCATGGAAATTTAAAAAAATTATCGAAACAAAAAATGAAACTTTTGCTGGTGGTTTGGCAACAGGAAAAGGTTACAATTTGCCTTTTTTAATCTACAAAGACAACATCGAGGATTTTATTCTGCTTTCAGAAGATGAAATATATGAAGGTATCGCTCTTGCCGCACACTATACTCAAAACCTTGTTGAAGGCGCAGGGGGAGCAGCTCTCATGGCTGCAATAAAGTTAAAAGATAAACTAAAAAATGAAAAAACGGTAATTCAGTTCAGTGGATGCAACGCTACACCTGAAGAGATTTTAAACGCCTACAACAGAAAAAGTTTCAAGTATGGTTTGACATAACAGTGTAACGGATAAAACTTCTAACAGGTTAACACAAAAAAATATCTCTAAAATAAAATCTATTTGACACTTTTTATAGTGGAAGATATAATGAAAAAGTGAGGAGTTTAGTTCCCCGACACAGTTAATATATAAGCAAATTAAACTAAAATAGGGGAAATAAGATGATAAAAATAGAAACAATAAATATGAGAGCAAAACCATTCATAAAATGGGCTGGTGGAAAAAATCAACTACTAAATGAAATTGATAATGTCATTCCAGTTGAAATAAAAGAAACCGAATTTACATATATCGAGCCCTTTGTCGGTGGCGGAGCTGTTTTGTTTTGGATTTTGCAAACATATCCAAACATTAAAAAAGCTGTGATTAATGATATAAATACGGACTTGATAAACGCTTACAAAACAATAAAAGAAAATGTAGAGGACTTAATATTAATTTTAGAAAAATGGGAGAAGGAATATCATTTGCTTGCAGACAAGCAAGATAAAAAGAAAGAGTATTATTACTCTAAAAGAGAGTTATTTAATAGTCGAAAGTCAGATAAAATTACTCAAACAGCATTGTTTGTTTTCCTAAACCGAACTTGTTTTAACGGATTGTATCGTGTTAACAGAAAAAACGAATTTAATGTCCCTATAGGCAGCTACAAAAAACCAATGATTTGTGATGAAGATAATTTACGGGCAGTAAATAAACTGTTGCAGAAAGTAATTATCCTTAATGGTGATTTTGAACAAACGTTACAGTATGCTGAAAATAACACTTTGTTTTATTTTGATCCACCTTATAAGCCGTTAAGCGAAACATCAAGTTTTAACTCTTACGCAAAAGATGAATTTGATGACAATGAACAAATACGACTTGCCAAATTTTGCGAAAAATTAGATTTGCTCGATTATCATTGGATTTTAAGCAATTCCGATGTTAAAGGAAAAAATCCGAATGATAACTTTTTTGATGATTTATATCGTCAGTTCAATATCAAACGGGTTTTGGCAAGAAGAAATATAAACTCAAACCCAAATAAAAGAGGAGAATTAACAGAATTGTTAATTACAAATATTGCTTATGAAAAATTTATGTCAATTGCTCAATAAAACAGAAAATGAACTTTTCAATGAGTTGTCATCATCTTTTAAGAAAAAGATTACTCAATGGGGTTATTTTGTAAACTGGAAAAAAGTTTTGCAAAATATTGAACCGATTGAAAAGGAATTAAACTTATTAAATTACCTAATAGGTAAAAAAGACTTACACAAAGAAACTGTTGATTTATTGTTAAAATATCCCGATACAATTAAAGCAATTCCCTTGCTTTTGGCAATAAGAGATAAATCTTTGGAAGTATTGATTGATACCAGAAATTTTATTTACCGTGAATTTAATTTTTCTAAAAAGGAATATTCAAAAGAAGAATTAAAATCTTTTGCGGATTTCATTTTAAAAAGTGGATTGGGAGAACTTTTAAAGGACAAAAAAATAAAGAATTTAGTTGATTATGCCACTGGTGTTGAGGTTGGATTAGACAGTAACGGAAGAAAAAACAGAGGTGGCAGTCTTATGGAAAGTTTGGTTGAAGAATTTATCAGAGATACCTGTCAAGAGTTAAATATTGAATATTTGGCACAAGCTACTGCCAAGAAAATAAAAGAAAAATGGAATATTGATGTAAAAGTTGATAAGTCGTCAAGAATTATTGATTTTGCCATTAATAAAAACGGTAATCTTTATTTTATTGAAGTGAATTTTTATGGTGGCGGAGG
>JALSMF010000262.1 GCA_026987795.1 Bacteroidales bacterium | reverse complement strand
AGACAAAACGCATTCATAACCTTAAAAAGTTTTGATAAGCAATTGTTAGGTGAAGTTGCTGCAAAAATACGTTCTTTCAGAAAACCCGAACCCTATAAAGGAAAAGGAATACGTTACGTTGACGAATATGTAAGAAAGAAAGTCGGAAAAGCAGCAGCAGAATAATAATTACTATAAAAAGAATTAAAATGGCTTTATCAAAAAGAGAAAGAAGATTACGTATAAGAAAACGTATCAGAAAAAGAATAAAAGGAACAGCAGAAGTTCCGAGAATGTCTGTGTTCAGAAGTAATAAACACATATATGCTCAGTTAATTGACGATGTAAGTGCTAAAACCATTGCAGCTGCTTCCTCGGCAGATAAAGATTTAACTGTAAACGAAAAAGCAAAAAAATCTGAAATAGCGGCAATTGTCGGAAAAAAAATTGCAGAAAAAGCAAAAGAAAAAAACGTTACGAAGATAGTTTTCGACAGAGGCGGTTATTTATATCACGGAAGAGTTAAGGCTTTAGCAGATGCAGCAAGAAAAGAAGGACTTAAATTTTAAAAAACATGTCAGAAATTAAAGAAAAACAAGTAAGAAACACAGATTTAGAATTAAAGGACAGATTAGTTGCAATAAAACGTGTAACTAAGGTTACAAAAGGAGGAAGAACCTTTAGTTTTGCTGCCATAGTTGTTGTCGGTGATGAAAACGGTATCGTAGGATACGGTCTCGGTAAAGCAGGAGAGGTAGCTACAGCAATCCAAAAAGGTATAGAAGATGCTAAAAAAAATCTTCATAAAGTGCCGGTTTTGAAAGGAACAATTCCTCACAGACAAACTGCAAAATACGGAGGAGCTGATGTTTTAATGATACCTGCTTCACACGGAACAGGGGTAAAAGCAGGCGGAGCTATGCGTGCAGTATTAGAAAGTGCAGGAGTAAAAGACGTATTAGCTAAATCAAAAGGATCTTCAAACCCCCATAACCTTGTAAAAGCTACTATGAAAGCTCTTCTGAGTATGAGAGATGCATATACGGTAACTCAGCACAGAGGAATCCCGATTGATAAAGTTTTTAACGGATAGAAATTAGAAAAATGGCTAAAATAAAAGTTACAAAAATAAAAAGCAGTATCGGCTCAACAGAAAGACAAAAAGCAACTTTGCTTGCTCTGGGGCTAAGAAAAATAAACAGTTCTGCAGAACATGAAGAAACAGAACAAATAAAAGGAATGATAAGAAAAGTAAGTCATTTAGTATCTGTTGAAAAAAATAAATAATTAATACCTGAAGAATTTAAAACGATGGATTTAAGTAATTTAAAACCTGCAAAAGGTTCGGTAAAAAAGAAAAAAAGAATAGCAAGAGGTATCGGTTCAGGTAAAGGACGTACGGCAACTCGAGGTCATAAAGGACAAAAATCACGTTCCGGATATTCAAGAAGATTCGGATTCGAAGGAGGACAGATGCCCATCCACAGAAGACTGCCTAAATTCGGTTTCAGAAACATTAACAGAATCGAATATAAAGCTATTAATATTGACACTATTGATAAATTAGCTAAAGATAAATCATTGAATATAATTGATGTTCAAACATTGAAAGATGCCGGATTTATTCAAAAAAATGATTTGGTTAAGATTCTCGGTAACGGTGAATTAACCGTAAAAGTAGATGTTAAAGCTCATGCATTTTCAAAATCTGCTGCCGAAGCCATTGAAAAAGCCGGCGGAACCGTTGAAAAAATTCAGAATTAATGAAAAAATTTATTCAGACAATAAAGAATATCATCGCGATAGAGGATTTGAGAAATAAAATCCTGGCTACCTTGGGTCTTATACTGATTTACAGATTAGGAGCACATGTTGTTTTACCCGGAGTAGATCCTTTAGCAATTTCAGAATTTCAAAAACAAGCCAGTTCCGGCGGAATAATAGCACTTATTAATATGTTTTCAGGCGGTGCTTTTGCAAATGCTTCGGTATTTGCATTAGGTATTATGCCGTATATTTCTGCTTCAATTGTTATACAATTACTGGGTATGGCAGTTCCGTATTTTCAAAGGCTGCAACGCGAAGGCGAAAGCGGAAGAAAGAAAATCAATCAAATAACAAGATATTTAACAGTAGTAATAACAGCTTTTCAAGCTCCGGCATATTTAACAAATTTAAAGTATCAACTGCCTGCAGAGGCTTTTATGATGCACAGTCAGGATTTATTTTGGATTTCTGCAATAGTGCTGATGGTTGCCGGTACTATGTTTGTTATGTGGCTCGGAGAAAAAATTACGGACAAAGGAATCGGAAACGGAATATCATTGCTTATTATGATTGGAATTATAGCAAGACTCCCTAATTCTTTTGCTGCAGAATTGGTTTCTAAACTCGGATCCGGCGGCGGCGGTATGATTGCATTTATTGTAGAAATGGTTATATTATTTTTAGTCTTTGTTGCATCAATAGCTTTAGTGCAAGCTGTCAGAAGAGTCCCTGTTCAGTACGCTAAGAGAATAGTCGGGAATAAGCAATACGGAGGTGTAAGGCAATATATTCCTCTTAAAATTAATGCAGCAGGAGTAATGCCGATTATTTTTGCACAAGCATTAATGTTTATACCTATGATGTTTACACGGTTCGACTCCGAAACCACAAATGCAATAGGTGCTGCTTTTTCTGATATAACAGGATTTTGGTACAACTTTACTTACGGTATATTAGTTATCATTTTTACCTACTTTTATACCGCAATTACTGTTAATCCTACGCAAATGGCAGAAGATATGAAGAAAAACGGAGGATTTATTCCCGGCGTAAAACCCGGCAAGAAAACGGTAGAGCATTTAGACGAAATAATGTCAAGAATTACTTTGCCCGGATCAATATTTTTAGCATTAATCGCTATTATGCCTGTATTCGCTATGTTAAGCGGAGTAAATAATCAGTTTGCATATTTTTTCGGAGGAACATCATTGTTAATTTTGGTCGGAGTAGTATTAGACACATTACAACATATAGAAAGTCATTTATTAATGAGACATTACGATGGCTTGACAAAGTCAGGAAGAATTACCGGCAGATCAGGCAGTGCATCACAAATATCAATGTAAATTATTTTAGAATATGGCAAAACAACCTTCAATAGAACAAGACGGTGTTGTAAAAGAAGCTCTTTCAAACGCAATGTTCAGAGTAGAACTTGAGAACGGGCATATAATTACTGCACACATTGCCGGAAAAATGAGAATGCACTATATCAGAATATTACCCGGCGATAAAGTAAAGGTTGAAATGTCTCCTTACGATTTGACTAAAGGAAGAATAAAATACAGATATAAAAACTAAGAAAATGAAAATCAGAGCATCAGTTAAGAAAAGAAGTGCTGATTGTAAAATCGTCAGAAGAAAAGGACGACTTTATGTAATCAACAAAAAGAATCCTAAATTTAAACAAAGACAAGGTTAAAAAAATAAATCGATTAAATTATGGCTAGAATTGCAGGTGTTGACATACCGGATAATAAACGAGGAGAAATTGCATTGACCTATATCTACGGAATAGGAAAAACAACAGCACAGAAGATACTCGAACAAGCTCAAGTAGATAAAAATACCAGAGTTCAGGATTGGACTGACGAGCAAAGAGGAACTATTCGTAATATCATCATAGATAATTATAAAATAGAAGGTGAATTACGTTCAGAAAAACAAATGAACATTAAACGACTTCGTGATATCGGTTGCTACAGAGGCATTCGCCACAGAATAGGTTTACCGGTAAGAGGTCAAAAAACAAAAAATAATGCTCGGACACGTAAGATAAGAAGAGTATTTTAATTAATAAGTTTATTATTTCTTTTATTATAATATGGCAAAGAAAAGTTCAAAACCGACAAAAAAAAGAAAAGTTATTGTTGAAGCAGCAGGACAGGCACACATCCATTCCTCTTTCAATAATATCATTATTACCTTGTCAAATGCAACAGGGCAAGTGATTTCATGGTCTTCTGCCGGAAAAATGGGATTCAGAGGTTCTAAAAAAAACACTCCCTATGCTGCACAAGTAGCAGCGGCAGAATGTGCAAAAGTAGCACACGAATTAGGTCTCAGAAGAGTTAAAGTATTTGTTAAAGGACCCGGTAACGGAAGAGAAGCTGCTATAAGAGCAATACATGCCGCAGGTATTTTGGTTACCGAAATTCAAGATGTTACTCCGTTGCCGCACAACGGCTGCAGACCACCTAAAAGAAGAAGAGTTTAAGTTTAATAATATTGAAAAGATAAAATATAATGGCAAGATACAGAGGTCCAAAAACAAAAATAGCCAGAAAACTCGGCTCTCCGATTTACGGTCCGGATAAAATTTTCGAAAAGAAAAATTATCCTCCGGGTCAGCACGGAAACAGCAGAAGAAGAAAAGTTTCGGAATACGGAATTCAGCTGAAAGAAAAACAAAAAGCACGTTATACTTACGGGTTGTTGGAAAAACAATTTTATAATACATTCAAAAAAGCCGATGCCATAAAAGGTATTACAGGTGAAGTTTTTCTCCAACTTTTAGAAGCAAGATTAGATAATGTTGTTTACAGGATGGGAATCGCTCCCACAAGAGCTGCCGCACGACAGTTAGTCTCCCACAGACACATTGTAGTAAACGGTAACGTGGTTAATATTCCCTCATACCAAGTTGCTCCCGGCGACATAATTGCGGTAAGAGAGAAGTCTAAATCATTAGAAGTTATAACAGATTCCCTTTCCAGAGGTGTTCATACAAAATACTCATGGATAGAGTGGGACGATAATTTAATGACAGGTAAATTTGTAAATTTACCGGAACGCGATGAAATTCCTGAAAATATCAGAGAACAGTTAATAGTAGAATTATATTCAAAATAGTAAAATAATACAAATTTTATGGCTATTTTAGATTTTATAAAACCGGATAAGGTTATAATGATTGAGCAGGATGATTTTTCCGGTAAATTTGAATTTCGCCCGCTTGAACCCGGATACGGCATTACTATAGGTAATGCTCTAAGAAGAATTTTATTATCTTCGTTAGAAGGTTTTGCAATTGCCTCAGTGAAAATTGAAGGTGTAGATCACGAATTTTCAACAATCTCCGGTGTAATCGAAGATGTTCCGAGAATAATTTTAAATCTGAAACAAACCAGATTTAAACGAATTAACGAAGATGTAACATCAGAAAGGTTTGTTGTTAATATTTCCGGTAAAAATAAGTTTACAGCCGGAGATTTAAACAATTTTATGACCGATTTTGAAGTCCTGAATACAGATCTCGTTATTTGCAATATGGAAAAGGATGTTCAATTACAAATTGACATCGAAATCCGTAAAGGAAGAGGTTATGTAAGCGGAGAAGATCATGATATTAATACTTCGGATATCGGTTTAATTGCGGTTGACTCTATTTTTACGCCGATTAAAAACGTAAAATACAGTATTGAAAATTATCGTGTAGGTCAAAAAACAGACTACGAAAAACTGATTTTGGAAATTGATACCGACGGTTCAATTACTCCGAAAGATGCTTTGAAAGAAGCAGCTAAAATACTCATTCATCACTTTATGTTATTCTCTGATGAAAAAATTACGCTTGATTCGGAAGAGAAAAAAGAAAATGAAGAGTTTGACGAAGAAATATTGCATATGAGACAACAGCTTAAAACTCAATTAGTGGACTTAGACCTTTCCGTCAGAGCGCTTAATTGTCTCAAAGCTGCTGATGTAGATACTCTCGGCGAATTAGTCGTTTTTAATAAAAGTGATTTATTGAAATTCAGAAACTTCGGTAAAAAATCTTTAACAGAAATTGAAGAATTACTTGAAAATCGAGGTTTATCTTTCGGAATGGATGTAAGTAAATATAAATTAGATAAGGAATAAAGAAAATGAGACACAGGAAGAAATTCAACCATTTAGGCAGAAAAAAAGCACACAGAGAAGCAATGTTGTCGAATATGGCAATATCTTTAATCGAACATAAAAGAATAAGAACAACCGTTGCAAAAGCCAAAGCTTTAAGAAGTTTTGTCGAGCCTATTATCAATCGCTCCAAAGAAGACACAACACATTCGAGAAGAATGGTTTTTAAAAGACTTCAAAATAAACAGGCTGTTAACGAACTTTTCAGAGAAATATCTCAAAAAGTAGCAGACAGAGAAGGCGGATATACAAGGATATTAAAAACAGGTAATCGCCTCGGTGATAATGCACAAATGTGTATAATCGAATTAGTTGATTACAATGAAACCTATTTCTCGGAAAAAACAGCTAAGACTAAAAGAAAAAGAACAAGACGAGGGAAGCCTAAAGTATCTGAGGAAACTGCTGTCGTTAGTGAAAATAAAGCAGAAGAAAAAGCAACAGAGGAAATTAAAGACGAAAAAACAGAAGCTCCTGTTTCAGAGAAAAAAGAAACTGAAGACAAAAAAGAAGAAAAAAAGGACGATAAAAAAGACAGCGAGTAATATTTTAATAAAATATTTTATAAAAGAGCATTCAAAAGAGTGCTCTTTTGTTATTTTTGTAAATAAATACCGGGTTTTATGAAAAATATTTTACTTATAATAATATTTCAGTTGTTTATTACAATCGGAATTGTTGCACAAAACTTCTCGGGGAATGACGGTTTTACGAAACATGATATTATATTAAAACAAGAAAAAAAATCTAAATCTTTTAAAGTAACACATTCCGCAAGTCAAAATATTATACCCGGTAACACAGCTTCTTGTAATTTTCAGGGACAATATCATTACGAAAATTCCTATTATTTGGCATACGATTTAAAAAACGACTTTAACCTTAACGGAGACTGGATAGTGCAGAGAGTAGAAGTTGCCGTTGAAGAAGCATCGGCGGGAGTAAATTTTGAGCAACCTTTAACAGTAAAGCTCTGGGTAATGTCAAGTTATAATCACAATACGATAATTCAGGACAGCTTAACCCTTCTTGCTTCCGATACCGTCAGCGTTTCAGATACTGAATCCGGAACTTTAAAAAGTATTGATTTTACTTCAGATTTTTATACAGTTTCCGAAGGAAAGGTTTTGGTAGTAGAATTTCTTTTACCTGACGGTCAGGATAACGGCAATTTGCTTTTTCTGGGGTCAAATAATGACAGAATTTCTGATTCAACATACATAAAAGCACCTTTTTGCGGTATTAACGAGCCTGTTAATGTTTCGGAAATATTGTTTCCGGATATGATGATAATTGCCAATATTTACGGAGAATATGCCTCTCCTAATCCTCAAATACAATCTTTTGTTGTAAACGGGCAACTTACTGATACTGAGATAAAGAACGAACCTGATTATACTGTTAAGATTATTATGCCTGCAGATACCTCACTTTCAGAGATTACACCTCAAATACAAATTCCCGCAGGCTTTCAGATTACTCCGGCATCCGGAGAGACGGTAGATTTCTCACAGGGAGCAGTAACTTACACAGTAGATAATAATTTTGCAAAAGTATCGCAGTCGTGGGATGTAAGTGTCGTAAATGCAGGACCCGATATTACGGGAGCAAATTTACCTCAGATAAACGGAGATGTTGTCATAAACGGAAGTCCTGATTTTACCGTAACAATACCGGTTGTTGAAGGAAGTGATTTAACGAGTTTGTCTCCGTATATTTATGTTTATGACGGTTTTGTTACTACCCCTGAATCCGGTTCGTTGCAGGATTTTTCTTCCGGTGCGGTTACTTATACGGTTTCGCACTCAACTTTGCCGCTGACTCAAGACTGGCAGGTATCGGTAATTGAAACTCCCGCAACTTCGTCGGTTAAAAATCCGCGACCCGAAACTGTTAAAATATATCCTAACCCTGCAGATGATTTTGTAATCGTAAAGTGTAAAGGCTTGCAAAGAACGGAGGTTTTAGATTTTTCGGGGAAAAAGTTATTTCATACATCCGGTAAGATGATAAATACATCTGCTCTGCCTTCCGGGATTTACTTTTTGAAAATTTTTACCGAAAATAAAGTTCTGAATAAAAAAATAATAATTATTCATTAGCTTTTCCATTTTATTTTTTTAACCGTAATTCCTGCAATAGCTGTATACACAATATAAAAAGGGTGAATAACGCTCAGAACGGGTATTAAAAACAGAATATCTTTTTGTTTAAAATAACTCCCCGTAATTAAAAGTAGTACTGTTTCCGGAATAAATTTTAACAGAAACAAAAAAAGCAATGTAATTGGTTTTATCGCACCGAAAATTGCAAGGAAAGAAGCAAAAATCAATGAAATATTAACCCCAAAAACAAGGAAGGATAAAAAAACAGTATCAAAATCTTTATAGCTTTTACTTTTTGATGCCCACCTTATTCTTTGCCGGAAAAATGACTTTAAATTTGCTTCTGCTTCAGTATATACAACAGCCTTATTTGATTTCAGATAATAAATATCGTTCGGATATTTCTTTTTGATATTGTGAAGTAAGAACATATCATCTCCTGAAACTTCTTCAGAATTTAAAATATCTTCAAACTCATAAAAAACCTCCTTTTCGTAAATAAGGTTTGCACCGTTGCACATAACAGGACGCTTTATGCCGCACGAACCGGCTGTTGATGCCGCTAAACCTAAAAAATCAAGAGCCTGTAATTTGCCGAATATATCTTTACCTTTCATCAAAACAGGAGCAATAATCATTTTCGGTCTGTATTTTTTATGGCAGCTTAAAATAGTTTCTAACCAATATTTTTGGTGAATGCAGTCAGCATCGGTAGTTACGATTAAATTTGAATACGACTTTTTAATTCCTTCTTTTAGTGCTTCTTTTTTGCCGTTCTTCGGAGAATTTATTAATTTAAAGTTAGGAATGTTCTTAATCAAATTATATAAAATGTCTTCAGACTTGTCTTCTGAATTGTCATTTACAAAAATAATTTCAAAACATTTATAATCTAATGATTGATTTCTTAAGTTTTTTACTAATTGACCTAAATTATTTTCTTCATTTTTAAAAGGTATTACTACTGAAATATTTTCTTGATTCTTGTCAGAATACAATTTTTTAGGAATGTGAGTTACTGATTTGTAAAATATGTATGCGAAAAGCAAAAGTTGCAAAGCATATAAAGTTACAGTTATGTATAAGATTATCATTAGGATATTTAGTTTAGGATACAAGAAAAGAGATTTTCTGTTGATATTGAAAATCTCTTTTAGACAAACTTTTGTTCTTTTCCTCTGTTTTTATTTTAATCCTTCTTCTACAGCTTTTCTGACATTAGGAATTGCTATACTGTATAATATGCCCATATTTACTTCTGCACTGTTTACAAGCATGCCTAATTGATATTTGTTAATTTGAATAACAATAGCTATCAGGTCATTTTCAATATCCAGTGAGTAAAATTTATCCAAATCAGGAAACTCTGCACCTTTAAGCATTTTTCTAATTTGTACAGTTAAGCTGTCAAAAAGTGCAGTAGCTTTCGGCTGAGTGTTAAAGGAAGCAATTGGTTGTCCTACGCCCGATTCCCACAGGTCGCATCCTACAAGGGCTTTTCCTAAATCTTCTTTTAAGCCCTCAATGGCACCGTTTAATTTTTTAATGTCCATAATATAAATTTTTGATTAATTATTAATAAATGATATTTAAAAATACCGGAAAAATTACATTATTTATTAATCCTATATTTACTTCAGATTTTTCTATTGAAGCAAAAATATAAAAATTTCTTTGTTGCGTCAAAATTATATAACAATCAGCAGTATCAATTAACACTTTTCTGTTTGCAGATTGCTTTAAAATATAAGATTCCCTGCCAAGTTGTTGACAAATACTTCGTAAATTTTCTGTCTGTTTTTTGCTGAAACCACTATTGTAAATGACAGAATTATCTTTTTGAGAGTAAATATGGGCAGACTTTATTTTAAAATCAAACTGATTTAAAATTTTATTAAAATTTTTCTTAATTTTTATTTTTTCATGATATACCTCTTCGTTATTAGTTGTTGGTGTATTTTTATTACTGTGTAAATTTTGTAACGACAACTCACTGAAAAAAATCTTTAAGTTGCCGTCGTTTATATTTGTTTTATTAAAAACGATTTCTGTTTCTTTATCAACATTATTTATAATATTTATTACGTCATGGTCGCTGCTGATATAAGGGACTATATCGACTATGGCTCCCTCTGAAAAATAAAACTCATATTTTTTTTTATTTGACTTGAAATGTACTTTTGCATTTAAGTTCAGAAACTCAATTAAGTTGAAAAGCCTGTTTATGTAACCGGCTTTAAAAGTAAAATTTTTTTCAACTTTTTGAAAAAAATAACTGCCTTTTTTCAAGAAAACAATTTCTGAAGCCTTATTATTCCCGAACTCATTGTTTACTTCTCCGGACACTATTCTGCCGTTTGCAAATACCAAAGAACCTGAAATCCCGTTACTTTCAGCAATTAATATTCCGTCTGCTGCAATGTTGTCTATATATCTGTGTATAGGCTCTTGCTCTATTTTTATTAGTTTATTCTTGGTCATAAATAAAACTGTTATTTGACAATGCAAAAATAATAATAATAATAAAAATAAAAATAAAAATAGTTTAATATGCTGAAGTATTATATGCTGAATTTGTAATAACCGTTTTTTTTTATTAGATTTGTTTTATTAAACAGTAAAGTTAATAAAATAAGTTATATGCATATTGAAGCAACTAAAAGCAGCCCGTATATAAAACTCTCCGCCGAAGATTGCGAATTTAGGATAGAAGGGTCTTCTTACTCTGAATCTGTTGATGAAATATACGACAATGTAATAAAATGGGTAAAAGAAAAAATTCCTGAATTAGAGTGTGAATTAAACTGTATCTTTAAATTATATGTTCTGAGCAGTGTAAGTCAAAAAAAGATTTTGTATATCCTTATAAAACTTAATGAATTTTTTGAGTCGGGAAAAAAGATTAAAATAATATGGTATGTCACCGAAGACGATGAAGATAATTATGAATTTGCCGAAGAAATAGGAGAGCTTTTTAAAATCCCGATTGAAATTATCAAAGAATAATTATATATCTGAGAACCGTAAAAATACCAAAAAAAGATATATTTTTATTTTGATTTAATGAGCAAGGATAAAAGTAAAATACTTGCCGTCAGAGTGCTTTACGGTTTCATCGCAATTGAGAGTATTACGGTTTCTTTATTATTTCCGGTTATTTTAATAAACGGCGGAAATAAAGGAATGCTTTATGTTCTGTCGGCAGTTTTGCTTTTATTTGCGGCTGCAATAGTTTTAGTAAATCATAAAAAATACGATGCTGCTAAATTTATAGTAATTACAGTTCCTCCGTATGCCGTTTTGCTCCTGAGCATTATTGAAAAGTATTACGGTATTTTCAATAACACATATTCTTACCTTAATCCTCAATTATTTGAAATTATTTATTTAATGGTTCCTGTTATTCTTTTCGGCTTAGTTCGCCCGAAGAAGATGGTAATTTCTTTACTTATAATTTTGCCGGCAGCTGTTTTTTTTCCGGGGCTTCATGAAATATTCGGTATAGACACAGGTGCTCTCATAGGTAACAAAAGGTTTTATTCATTATTTATTGCAATGTTTTCAGTCTTTTACTCTGTATCGGCAGTAAGTGTTTTATTTTTTCAGAAGACAAGTATTTTGTATAAGGAAAGAATAAAGCGACAAATGCGGAAAGCTCTTAAAGAAAAAGAAAAAACAGAAGCTGCAAATGAAAAACTTGCAGAAATTAAAAAACGATTTGAACTGGCTCAAAAGGCGGGTAATATAGGTGTGTGGGAATGGAATGTTAAAGAAAATAAAATTTTATGGACAAAAACAGCCTACCAAATATTCGGAGTTGAGAAAAAAACTGAAACAGTAAAAATTAATGACTTTTTTAAGATACTTTACCCTGACGATGTTGCAAGAATACAAAAAGAACTGGAATATGCTTTAGAAAAAGGTGTGAATAATTTAAAAACTCAATATCGTATTATCAAAAACGGTAAAATCAGGTATATTGAAGAAATGTCGGAAATAGTTAAAAGTGATGACAACGAGTTTGTTAAAATGACAGGGGTAGTTACGGATATTACAGACAGAATAATCGCAGAAAAAGAAATCAGAGAAAAAAATGAAGAACTTACGGCGACAGAGGAGGAACTGCGTCAAAGTAACGAAGAACTGCAATCGGTTAAAGAAGAAATAGAAACTCAATACAATTTATTGCGAGAAACTAATAAAAAATACAACCTTTTGGCAAATAATATTATTGATTTTATATGGATGTTATCAACAGAGCTAAAACCTTTATATATAAGTAATTCTTGCGAAAAATTTTTAGGATATACAAGCGAAGAGTTGAAAAGCATTTCTTTACGAAAAATTCATACAAAGAAATCATATGACTTGATTAAAAAAATAATATTGGCATCTGTTCGGAAAAATAATACAATTATAAACTCTGATATATCAAAAATTGAAGTAGAATATATACATAAAAACGGCAATATCATTATTGCCGAAGTCATAGGCAGTCTTATATACGAAGACGGAAAAGTTATCGGAATCGGCGGGGTTTCACGAGATATCACCAACAGAAAAAAAGCTGAGGCAGCCTTAGCTGCAAGCAATGAGAAACTAAAGGAGGTATATAAAGATTTGTTGGATAATATGAGATATGCCAAGAAAATACAGGATGCATTATTGACACCCCCAAAGACAATAGATAATGCTTTTGATGATTATTTTCTGCTTTTTAAGCCCAGGGATATGATAAGCGGTGATTTTTATTATATTAACAGGCTAAATAAATTTATTGTTTTTGCAGTTGGCGATTGTACAGGGCACGGTGTATCAGGAGGTTTCCTTACTATGATTGCGATAACTTATCTGCACGAAATTGTAAAAACGGGAGTTGTTAATAATCCGGCACAAGCACTTGAAATTTTAAGGAGGCGATTTAAAAGAACATACAAAGCATTCGGGAAAGACAGTCATTACGGATTTAATATAGCATTATGCGCAATTAATACAGAAACAAATATTCTTCAATATTCAGGAGCATATCATCCTTTGTTTATAGCCAGAAATAAAAAACTTATTGAATATAAAGAGACAAGGAGTCCTATAGGTTTTCATTTTAAAGAGTCAGACTTTATATATCATAAAATTCAACTTGAAGACGATGATAAAATTTATATCTTTTCTGACGGATACTACGACCAAATAAATTGTGAAGGCAAAAAGATAGGTAAAAAGCAATTTAAAACACTTTTGTCTGAGATAAATCATTTGCCGACAGAAAAACAAGAAAAAATCCTTTTGAATTACTTAGATAATTGGAAGCAAAATCAAAGTCAAGTTGATGATATTACTGTTCTCGGTATTAAATATCAATTTTAATTTTACCATTTAAAGTTAATCTGCTTTCAAACAAAAAAGAAACTCCGGATTTTAAAGTCCGGAGTTAAAAGATTATATAACACTAACACATCAGTTTTTATTCGATAACAATCTTTTTGGTAATTGTTTTATTGTTATCAAGAATAATTTTTACAAAATAAATTCCGTTTGAAACCGTATTAATCTTTATTTCATTGGTAACCTTTCCGAAAAATTTATTTCGATAAACCACTTGTCCCGTAACAGTTATTATTTCAACTCTGTAATTATCTGTTATATTATTAACCGACAGATAAAAACTGCCTTTATTCGGGTTCGGAAATAAAAGAACATTATTTTTATCCGTATTATTAATATTTGAAATTGTTTTTTCAAATACAAGTTCAAAACGGTTATTAATAGTTCCTGCCGTTGAACTGAATGTGTAAGAAGTATTATCAACCAGTTTTGTGTAAATATCTTTTGCGATATCGTGTAAGTAAATATCAATATTCTCAAAACTGTTTTTAATTGTATTAATAGTATATTCTCCTTCTTCGCCAATATAAATTCCCAGAGGAATTACATCGTTAATGTCAGTAATTTCCGGTAAAGTATTTACGGCATGATACGTTGTTAAATCATCGGTTAACGAAAATATTTGCGGCTTAGTATTATCCCAGGCAAACATTTTATATGCATCATATTTCGCATCGTGCTCTTTTGTAGCTCCTGAAGGAATTGTTCTTATTACTGTTTCATCAGTGAAACCGTCTTTTTCTATACTTAACTTAATCATATCCGGAACTTCAGTATTTATGTTTTTCCAGTATGATTGTGCATTGTGAACTTTGGCGGCAGCGGGTATAGTAAACGTTGTATTGTGAGTTAATCCGGTATTAATAACTTTTACCATAAATCCTTGTCCCGAAGGAATATATCTTGCTCCTCCGTTAAGAGTAATTCCAACATCCCAAGGGGTAGTTCCTCCACCTGTTACATAATATTGATAATTGGCCCCGTCGTAGAAATATACTCCGTTTTCAATTCCGTTGTAAGTAACTGAGTCCCAGTCAATAGTTGAAGTATACGGATTTCCTGCTAAATTCCACCCGTCAAAATAATCTCTTGTTTGGGTAACACCGTTTCCGATTGCAATCGAACTTACGGTATAGCTTACATTAAAGACTTTGTCAGATGCTTCAAGATTTCCGCCGGTTTGTACAAAAGTGTTATCTCCCATATTGTATCGGTTAAACAAATAACCTTTATCCGTTCTTATATTTCCTGCTCCGACTTCGGAAGTCCATCCCGTAGTTCCGTATATTGTTGTTGTATTCCAATAATCTTCATTCGGTTCGTTATACGAATAAAAATTGTTATTAATATCAGAACCTTCAGTTGTATAAGTTGAGGTCGGAATTGTCGAAAGGGTAGGGAACATTAAATGCCATTGATTTCCTGTTACAAATCGTTCTGTTGTTGCTGCAACAGCATTATTTACGATTAAAGAGCCGGTTCCCGTTGCATCCGATTTTACGATTAAACCTGCCGCACCTCTGTTATTTGTAATACTTCCGGAAACGGTCATTTGCCCGTTTGTTGCAATTGTAACACTCGCATTCGCTGCAATAGTCATATTATTGCATACGGCTGTTGTAGTTCCGTCGTCAATAACCGGATAATTAGGCATTCCGTCAGGAATAATAATATCATCTGTTGATGTCGGTATTTGCTCCGGTGTCCAATTAGTGGTTGTTTGCCAATCAATGTTTGTTGAACCGTCCCAATATAAACCCACGGATTTAGATGCTTGTGCAGTATTTCCGTATGCTCCTTGATTTATTCTTCCTCCGCTTACCGGTTCATTAGTAAAAGCATCTGCCGGATTTCCGGTATCTAATGCCGGAGAT
>JALSMF010000261.1 GCA_026987795.1 Bacteroidales bacterium | reverse complement strand
TACGATAATTGCTTCATCAGACATAATAGGTAAATAAGCACCTCCGGCAACGCAACTCCCCATAATTGCAGCAATCTGAATAATTCCGGATGCTGACATTTTTGCATTATTCCTGAAAATACGACCAAAATGTTCCTTATCCGGAAAAATTTCGTCTTGCATAGGAAGAAAAACACCTGCGCTGTCAACCAAATATATAATAGGAATACGATTTTCCATTGCAATTTCTTGAGCTCTCAAATTCTTTTTTGCCGTAATCGGAAACCATGCTCCTGCTTTTACCGTTGCATCATTAGCAACTATAACACATAATCTTTTCTCAATATATCCGAGAACAACAACTACTCCTCCCGAAGGGCAACCTCCATATTCCTTATACATTCCTTCGCCGGCAAATGCACCTATTTCGAAAATATCGCTGCCTTTGTCAACAAGATAATCAATACGTTCTCTTGCTGTCATTTTACCTTTTGAATGAAGTTTTTCAATTTTCTTTTTCCCTCCGCCGAGATATATTTTCTGTAGCCTGCGCTTAATTTCAGATAAAGCAAGCTTGTTTATGTCTTCGTTTTTGTTAAATTCTATATTCATTTAAGCTTATCTTTTTAAAACTTTAAAATTAAAAAAATTTGACCGCTAAAAGAAAAAATATATAACTGAAATTTTCATATTTACCTTTTCTGCTGAAACATCTTTATTTAATTATTATATGCATATTATACAAAAACATATAAATCATATTCAAAATTGTATAACAAATAATACAAAAACGACTCTATCTTTGTATCAATGATTAAAACAGCATCACATATTATTTTTTCCGCTTTGTTTTTGATTCTTACCGTAGGTGTAAGTATCAATAAACACTATTCAAACGGAAAATTATATTCGCAATCATTCTTCGGAGAAGCCGAAACTTGTGATACGGGTATTAATGAAGTTTGCGAAATGCAAAATATGCCCGCTGAATGTGAAATGCACAATATTGTTGAAAAAAATAAACAAAAAAAAGATTTGTGCTCTTGCGAAGATACAACTGAATATCTGCACTTTGATGCAAACTTTACAATTCCCGAAAAATTAATCATTAAAAATGTTGATAATAATGAAACGAATATTATTTCAATGTATTTGGTTTCATTTTATAACAGCTTCTTATCCGGAGATTATATTCTTATTGTAAAAACAGACAAGTCTTTGCTTAAAATCCCGGATTTTACTTCCTTATTACAAGTTTTCAGATGTTGATTTATTAATATTCTATAAACAAAAGTATACAATAACATTTTTTGATAAATTAAAAAAGTCTTTAATAAAGCATAACTGCTTTCGGGAAAATATTGTATATCAGCAATATAATTAATTAAATAATATTAAAATTCTTATATCATGGAATATTATGTAAACAAAACAATTGTTGCCGATATTGAGAAAGCAACTGAAATTATAAAGTCCGAATTACAAAAAGAAGGTTTCGGAATAGTAACACAATTTGATGTAAATAAAGCACTAAAAGAAAAAATGGATGTGGACTTTCGTCCTTACAGAATTCTCGGTGCATGCAATCCGCCTTTTGCCTTAAAATCAATAAATGCCGAAGACAAAATAGGGACTTTACTGCCCTGTAATGTTATGCTTCAGGAATTTGACGGCAAAACCGAAATAGCTGTCATTAATCCCGTTACAATGATGCAATCTGTAAAAAATGAAGAAATGCTGAAAATTGCAAAAGAAATTGCAGAAAAGCTAAACAGAGCATTATCAAAAGTCTAATATTTATCAAGTAAATGTCTAAAATTAAAAAAATATGTTAAATAAAATAATAAAATTTTTTCTCGAAAACAAACTTGTAACATTCATTTTTCTTGCAATGTTTATAATTTGGGGAATCGTATCATCTCCGTTCGGTTGGGAAACAATTTTCCCTTCCGACCCGGTGCCGGTTGATGCTATTCCCGACATAGGAGAAAATCAGCAAATTGTTTATACCGAATGGTCGGGGCGGTCACCTCGCGATATCGAAGACCAAATCTCATATCCGCTTACAACGGCATTACTCGGCATTCCGGGTGTAAAAACAATACGAAGCAATTCAATTTTCGGATTATCAAGTATTTATCTGATTTTTGAAGACGGAGTTGACTTTTATTGGAGTCGTACCAGAATACTCGAAAAGTTAAATTCTCTGCCGCCGGGAACCTTGCCCGATGAAGTAAAACCGGCT
>JALSMF010000260.1 GCA_026987795.1 Bacteroidales bacterium | reverse complement strand
ATTTAACAATGCTTGTGCTTCTTTTATTCCGCCTACAACGACATGAAAAATTTCGGGAATAAAAATACGGTTGAAAATTTTTGCCGTAATTGCCGATGCATTGTAAGATAATTCGCTCGGCTTTAAAATTACGGTATTGCCGGCTGCTAAAGCTGAAATAACGGGAACCAAAGAAAGTTGATAAGGATAATTCCAGGCTCCTATAACCAAGGTACAGCCCAAAGGTTCGGGCAAAACACAACTTTTACCGGGAAAGTTTGCAAAATTTGTCCTTTTTTTCTTTGGCTTCATCCACTTTTTTAAGTTTTTTATTGCAAGATTTAACTCCGAATAAACTATGGACAACTCCGTAGCATAGGTTTCAAATTTTGATTTTGAAAAATCTTTATATATTTCTTCGTAAAAATATTGCTCGTTTTCGCGAAGTGCTTTTCTGAATTTTTTAAGCTGTTTCAGTCTGAATTTTAAAGGTTTTGTTTGTCCGGAAAGAAAAAACTCCCTTTGTGCGGCAAGTAAGTTTTCGGGTGTCATTATAAATAAGATAAAAGTTTAAAGTAATTAGTGCAAAGTTAAGAAAAGCAAAACAAAATTTCTATTTTTGTGTTTTATCTTTTAAATTTTATAAAATGAATGTATCGGTTGACATAAGTTATTATCCTTTAAAAGTTGAATTTAAACCGCATATTTTAGATTTTATTCATCGCCTTCAGGACTATAAAGAACTTGAAATTATTCGAAACGGTATAAGTACACAAGTTTTCGGAGAATACGACGAAGTGATGCAAATTTTGACAAAAGAGATTAAAAACAGTTTTGAACTGCCGCATTCTGTTTTTGTTCTTAAAATTATCAATACCGATTTGTCGTGATTTTTGCTTCTGTTGATATCATAAATTTCTTTTTAAAACCGTATGAAGAAGCATCCGTACTGAATATTTTTTTAGAATTTATTGCTGCCCTGCTCGGCGTAGTCAGTGTTTTTTTTGCTAAAAAAGAAAATATTTTGGTATTTCCGACCGGGATTATCAGCACGGGATTGTATGTTTATCTGTTGTCGCAATGGAGTTTATACGGCGATTTGATTATCAATATTTATTACACCTTGATGAGTATATACGGATGGTATATGTGGAGCAAGATTATTGACGATAAAGACCGTCATATTCCGATAACAAAATCGAACAAAAAAGACAAACTGAAAGCGTTCGGGATTTTTGCATTCACTTCTGTTTTTGTAATTGCCGTATATCGTTTTTATGATGTGATGCCGAATAATCTCGGGTTTACCGAAAGTGTAAACTATGCTTTTGAAAAAATAACTTCCGGAAATTTAACGGAATTTCGAAAAGCGACACCGTTTATGGATACTTTTACAACCGGAGCCGCTTTCGCCGCTATGTGGCTTATGGCTAATAAAAAATTAGAAAACTGGACATTTTGGATTGCCGTAAACATTGTTTCTGTTCCTTTATATTTTGTTAAAGGATATGGTTTTACGGGAATACAATATGCAATTTTTCTTATTTTGGCGATTTTGGGCTACAAAGAGTGGAAAAACAAATTCCGAAAAGAAAATATTTCCTGAAAAATAGTATTTATTCCTTTGATTTCCGGTTTTTATATTCTAACTTTTGTTTTTTAAACTCGTTAAAAATGATTAGAATATGAAAACAAAACTAGCAATTATTGCGACTCTGTTTTTTATTGTAAACGCAAATGCACAACCCGAAAAATTAAAACGCTTCGATATTGATGCTTCAATTAACTTTTGGACACCCTCTTCTTCACATCTGAAAGCCGTTAACAGCATAACACAATATCAAATCGGAGATAATTATTATAATTCGGGCGGAATAAGCGGATACGGAACGTCTGTTGCCCCGATTGTTAATATTACGTATCGGTTTAAAAACACCTTAGGTCTTTCTCTGGGTTTTTATCCCGTAATTGCGGACAATGAGTTGAATGTTCAAAAAACGGATACGACCTTCAGTAATTTTGAAAATACGGCTGCAATTATGAATTTTACTTTAGGCATAAACGGAAGAATATCAACGATTTCTGCCCTGAATTTTTATTACGGATTCGGTGTAAATTTTGTACCGAATTATGATTTTATGATGCATGTTTCAACCGAAAGCGGTACGCCTTCCGATTTGGAAGCAAATGATTTAGCTGCCGGATTCTATTTCAATTCGGGAATTAACGTAAAATTATATAAATTTCTTTATTTCA
>JALSMF010000259.1 GCA_026987795.1 Bacteroidales bacterium | reverse complement strand
AGAATCGTGTAAGCCTCCGGTAATCAACATTGCGGGATAATCTTGTTTCTTTACGTTATCATAAGGAGAATAAGAAAGCATATACTTGTAATATTTTTCTTTTTCAGGATTTCCCCATTCGTCATATTCGCCTGTTGTCAGAGGTAACGATTTGTCAAGCATTGTAGTAATTACATCTACAAAGGGGACTTCGGAAATTATACCTGCATACAAATCGGGTCGCATATTAGATACTGCTCCGGTAAGCAAGCCGCCGGCACTTCCGCCTTCGGCAAATGTCAGTTCGGGTGTTGAAAATCCTTTTTTATGTAAATATTCGGTGCATACTATGAAATCATCAAATGTATGCTTTTTATGTAATAATTTTCCGTCTTCATACCATTTGCGACCTAATTCCTGCCCGCCTCTTACATGTGCAACGGCATATACAAAGCCTCTGTTGAGCAGACTAAGCAAAGAGGGTATAAAACTTGCGTCAATACTGTATCCGTAAGAGCCGTAGCCGTATATCAACATAGGATTTTTTCCGTTAAGTTTTAATCCTTTTTTATAAACTACGGAAATCGGTATTTTTATTCCGTCAGAAGTTGTTGCAAGCAATCGTTCTGATTTGTAATTATTTTTATCAAAATCTTTGCCTGCAAATTTCTCTTTTAACAGTATCTTTTCTCCGGTTTTCATATTATAATCGTAATATGATACAGGGGTTGTCAGCGAGCTGTAGCCTAATCTTAAAATATCAGTATCAAACTCGTCATTATCAGATATCCATATATCATAAGCCTCTTCTTTAAAATTAAGATATTTGCTTTCGTTATTTTTAAGATTAATTACACGAAGCCTTGTAAGCCCGTTTCCTCGTTCACTTACTACAAGGTAATTCTTAAATACTTCAAAATCTTCAATAAAAACATTTTTATCGTGTGAAACAACGGTTTCGGCATTTTCAATGCTCGGATTGTTAAGTGAGGTTTTTAAAATTTTAAAATTTTCGGCATTGTCTGTGTTTGTCAGAATAAATAAATCTTTACCGTGAGGCTCAATATGATATTCATGATTATCGGAACGGGGAATAATTATTTTGAAATTGTCGTCGGGCTTGTTTGCATCAAGTAACCTGTACTCTGAAGACAGAGTGCTGACAGACACAAGAGATATATATCTGTCTGACTTACTTTTTGAAACGGAAATATAAAATGTATCGTCATTCTCCGTATAAACTAATTTGTCATCTTCGGCAGATGTTCCTAATGTGTGTTTCCAAAGCTGATACTCTCTTAATGTTTCCGAATCCTTTTTTATATAAAAAACCGTTTTATTATCATTTGCCCATACAAGTTCGCCGTCGGTATCAGAAATTACGTCTTTAAGAGTTTCTCCGGTTTCAAGATTTTTAAAGCGTATTTCATATTTTCGCCTTCCGAGCGTGTCAATGCTGTATGCCATCATTTTGTTATCACAGCTTATACTGAATCCTGCTACGTAAAAATACGGATATCCTTCTGCAAGCTCATTTACGTTAAGCAAAATTTCTTCAGTATTTTGAAGGTTATCTTTTTTTCTGCAATAAACAGGATGCTCCTTTTGTTCAAGATATCTCCGGTAGTAGTAATATCCGTTATCTTTATGCGGCACAGACATATCATCGGGTCTTATCCGTTCTGTGATTTCTTCAAATAAAAGCTGTTGTAATTTTTCAGTATGTGCCAGTTTTTTTCTCAAATATTCATTTTCATCTTCAAGATATTTAATTACTTTAGGATTATTTCTTTGATTCATCCAGTAATAATAATCAATGCGGGTATCTCCGAGATTTATAAGTTCTTTTTTTATTTTTTCGGCAACGGGAGCTTGAATTTCATCTTTAACTTTACAGGAAGTTGTTGTCATAATATAAGTGCTAATCAGAGTAAAAATAGTCAGATACCGTAATAATCTCATCCTTTTATTTTTTAAGACCGCAAAATTAGATTTAATATTTTAAAAAGCCGATGTTTTTGCTGTTAAATTATGACTTTAACGAAGTTCAAAGTTTTTCCCGAGATATTTCTCTCTTACTTCTTCATTTTCGGCAAGTTCTTTTGCTGTTCCTGATTTTAAAATTCTGCCTTCGTACAACAAGTAGGCTCTGTCGGTAATACTCAATGTTTCGTGAACGTTATGGTCGGTAATTAAAACTCCTATATTTTTTTCTTTAAGTTTGGAAACTATTTTTTGTATATCTTCAACCGCTATCG
>JALSMF010000258.1 GCA_026987795.1 Bacteroidales bacterium | reverse complement strand
GTTGGTGTTTTTTTAGAGTTTATTAAGAGCTTCAAAATCGGATTTTAAAAACCTGTTCGGTTTTTTCTTTCCTTTAACTCTATGGTAATCAAAGTAATATAGTTCTGCATTTGCAGCATCTAAAATCATTTTGGTAACTACTGTTCCCTTAATGTTTCGAGACGGGGCAACAAGGTGTAAAACCAAAATATCCGGATTTTTTGAATCAACGGCATTTTTTATTTCTTCTTTACTTACAAATTTTACGTCGCCGTTATAAACTTGTTGTATTTTATCAATTGTATTTATGTCTTCGGCAAGTTCGTTTTTCAGCAGCCACAGTGTTTTGTGTTTTGTGCTTTTACGGCTGTTTTTATAGTGGTTTATCAAAACTTTGTCTTCAATATGCGGGTTATTCTTGAGCCATTGAACGTGATTTTGCATAAATAACAGAGCTAATCCTATTTTATAATGCCAGTTGTCGTAATCAACATCACTGTATGCCATAGGTATTGTTATTATATCCGGAACGGTGTTTATGTTGCCGCCGGGTTTTCCGAGTATTAAACTTAAAGATGTAAAAACTCCGAGCTCTTCTTGTCCTTCAAAATGAGATTCGGTTTGAACTACCATAGATGCCGTAGGAACTTTTATTTTCTTTTTAAATTCGTCTTTATTTATAAAATCATAATCGGTAATTTTCCAGTGCTTGTTTGCTGCTGCTTCTATGGCGTTGTTATACATTCCGAAAATATTATTGTCGTAAACAAAATATGTTCTGGAATTTAAAAATGTGTTTACCTGTTTTTCTGTCGGGAGCAGTTGTTGTGCTGTTGCGGCACTGTATCCGGCAATAAGAATTGTCAGGAGTAGTGTTATTTTTTTCATTTTTATTATTTTTAGTTTAATTTATTAACGGTATTTATTTAAGTGTAGTATTAATTTTTCGGAAAATAAACAGGGTGTTTTTGGTTGTATTTTCTTATATAAACAAATTTAAGTTTCTTTTTTTTACGATTACTTAATTTTGAGAATTCTTCATACAGTTCGGGATCTTTTATCAGTATTTTTTCTACGGAATTTACGTTGAATTCATATATTTTACCTGTTTCAAAATCTAAAATATATTGTATCATAACGGTCTTTGTGGTATAAGGGTCGTTGTAATAATAGCGGGAATTTTGATACTGGTATCTGTAAGGGTCGTATTCCTGAAATGTTTTGTTTGCAATGAAGTGGCTTATACTTCCGAAAACAGGAATACGGTTAAATTCATCATTAATGTTTATATACAGAATGCCTTTATCGCTGAACCCCCAAATTTTTTCAACGTCAATTTTTTTCTGAACACCCAGATTGTCGTATATTGTTATGTATTTATTATCCAGAAGTTTATCGTAGAAATCAAATGCGTTATAGTCAATAGTTGTCATTATTTGCGACTTAGGTATCGGGCTGTTATTTTTTACCTGTTGAAAGTTAAGAAATATTCCGTCTTTAAACTTAAAAGCCGGAGTATATTTTATTTTTCCTTCTGCAGACTTTTCTTGTGAAAACGAAATAAAAATTGTCAGGATAAAAATGAGCATTAAAGGCAGTTGTTTTTTCATCTTGTAATTTTTACGGGATTTATATTTCGATTTAATCGGATAACGGAAAAAATATGTTTTGAATTGTATTTTTTACGGTTGTTATTTTAATTAGGCTTTTGTTATTTTATTAATTATAATTTTTGCTGTTGCCTGTATTGCCGGTACGGCAACTGAGTTTCCGAATTGTTTATATGCTTGTGCATCAGAAACCGGAATTATGAATTTATCGGGAAAACCTTGCAGTCTTGCCCATTCTCTCGGTGTCATCCTACGTAAACCGTTTTTATTTATTTCTCCTTTAATTTTCGTAACCGGAGTGAAATCAGTAAGTCTGCAGTCTGTTACAATATTTCTTTCTCTCCCCATTCCGCCTGTAACTATTGCGTTGGCACATTGGTCGTCTTTTATAATTTCGTATCCGAAACCGTTCCCTTTATTTGCGTGTCGTTGTTTGTGTTTTTTTAGGGTTTCGAGCAGTCCTGTTGAAAGATAATACTTAGCGGAGACAGGATTTTCTTCTTTTATATCGGAAAATTTAGCCTTTTTTTTAATCGGTTCGGGATATTTAAAGTCGTTTATTTTTAAATCTTTCCTGAAACCTGTAATAAAAATTCGTTCTCTGTTTTGCGGAACTCCAAAGTTTTTTGCATTAATAATTTTCGGTTC
>JALSMF010000257.1 GCA_026987795.1 Bacteroidales bacterium | reverse complement strand
TATGATAATGATTTAGGCGAACCTCTGGCTGACGGGTTCTACTTTACGGTTTCATATCCCGGAATGAGCGGAAGCGAGTTGCTGCATAATTTGCTTTATTACGGAATCTCGGCAATTGCATTGCAAACAACCGGAAGCGAAAGAACGGAAGGTTTGCGTGCCTGCGTTTCACAAATAAGTAAAAATATGCTCCCCGAATTAGAACGAAGATTAAAAATGTTTAATGAAAACTTTTCGTAGAAAATGAAAAGCGGCGTATTTATTTTCGCCGCTTTTTACTTTTTCTTTTTCTTCACCGACCAGCCGAATCTGCCTTTCCTTTTTCCCAAAATATAATAAAAACCGTGAGAATATGCAAGTAAATTAGCTTTGTCTAATCTTAACGTCTTTGTTTTAGTATCAATTAAATTTTCATCAACATCAATATTAACAACCTCTGCTATGAACATATCGTGAGAACCGAGAGGTATAATCTGAGTTACTTTACACTCTATATTTACGGGCGATTCCCCTATTAAAACCGTATTTATTTTCCTTGCCGGAACAGGAGTAAGCATACTTTCCTTAAATTTATCAATGTCTCTGCCTGATTTAACTCCGTTAAAATCTGTTGCAAAAGCCAACTTTTCGGTTGTGAGATTAATTACAAACTCTTTATTTTTTTTAATAATCTCATAAGAATGCCTTTCGGGTCTGACAGAAATATAAACCATCGGCGGATTTGTATTTATTGTTCCCGTCCACGAAATCGTAATAATATTGTATTCCTCCGGACTTGAACCGCAGCTTACCATTACGGCAGGTAACGGATAGAGTAAATTTCCCGGGTTCCATTCAATTTTATTTATTCTGTTTATTTTCATTTTGTTCGGAAAAGTTATTTTTTTAGATTTACAAAGTTATAACATTATTTCAATTTATTTTTTCCCGATAATAAAAAAGATATGAACACAAAATTCTCCTTAAAAGGAAAAACAGCCTTAATAACCGGTGCAACAAAAGGAATAGGTGCCGCAATACTTGAAGATTTTGTAAATGCAGGTGTGAAAGCGGCAATAGTTGCCAGAAATAAAAAAGATTTAGATAACGTTATTCGAAAATATTCAGAAAAAGGAGTTGATGTTGCAGGAATTAATTCTGACGTAAGCAAGCGGGAAAATTATTACAAAATAACCGATTTTATTAAAAATAATTTCGGCAAGCTCGACATATTTGTTAATAATGCAGGAACTAATATAAGAAAAGCAACAACGGAATACTCTTTCGACGAATATGATTTTATAATGAATACTAATTTGCGACCTGCATTTGAGTTAAGCCGGCTGCTTCATCCCTTTTTAAAAAAATCAGGAAATGCAAGCATCGTTTTTATATCTTCGGTTGCCGGACAAACACACCTCAGAACGGGAGCAATTTATGCAATGACAAAAGCAGCAATAAATCAGCTGACAAAAAATTTAGCTGCAGAATGGGCTGAAGACAATATCAGAGTTAACTCGGCAGCTCCGTGGTATATTAACACACCTTTGGCACAAACAGTTTTAAAAAACGAAGAATATAAAAGAGAAGTTTTAAGCAGAACGCCTGCCGGCAGGATAGGAGATACCGAAGAAGTAGCATCAGTTGTTTCTTTTTTGTGCATGCCTGCTTCGGCTTATGTTACCGGACAAGTTATAAGCATCGACGGAGGATTTTCAATATACGGTTTCTGACAATGTTAAAAAACAGGTTTCTTGTTAAATCAAATCAAAAAAATTACTTTTGAAAGCAAAGATTTTTTATTCATAAATTAAAATTATAAAGACTTATGGCAAAGAAAAACGTAATTATTATCGGTGCGGCAGGTCGCGACTTTCACAATTTCAATACTTACTATCGCGACAATGAAGATTATAATGTAGTAGCTTTTACGGCGGCACAAATACCTGATATTGACGGCAGAAAATATCCTGCCGAACTTGCCGGAAAACTATATCCGCAAGGAATACCGATTTTTGCGGAAGAAGATCTCCCTAAGCTTATTAAAGAGCATAATGTTGACGATTGCGTATTTTCATACAGCGATGTAAAGTATTCTAAGGTTATGGCAATGAGTGCGATAGTTAATGCCGCAGGTGCCAATTTTCATCTTTTGGGTCCGAACGATACAATGATTAAAAGCAAAAAACCGGTTATTGCCGTTGTTGCAACACGCACCGGTTGCGGAAAAAGTCAAACATCGCGTAAAGTAATCGAAT
>JALSMF010000256.1 GCA_026987795.1 Bacteroidales bacterium | reverse complement strand
CTGCCGGTTTCTTAATAAAATTTTATATGACGCAAACCGGAAATAAAACAGCATACTCGCCTGAAAAAGAAATAATTAAGGAGAAAAAAATCATTATTCCCGAAAAAAATAATATCCCCGAGCTTACAGATAATAAGGAAAATACCGTTACGGATATTACAAAGCAAAAAGAACAAGAAAAAAATAAGACCGAAAACTTCACACCTGAAGAAAAAACTGCAACAAACACCTCTAACGATAAAAAAAATAAGATTGACTATGTTACCGAAACAATTCCGGCAGAAACATCAAACGTTATAAACCATGAAAAAGCCGAAAACGAGTACCTTTCGGAAGAAAATATAACAGAAATCTCAAATAACAATAACGATAATGCAGTAACCGACAATGTAACCGCTAATAACAACAACTTTTTCGGAACATCTACGCGAGGAAATAATTTTAAAAGTAAAGCTTCGGATAAAAAAAACAAAGAGAAATACAGAAGCCTGAGAGAAAGTGCTTTATTATCTTACGATTTAAAAATTTATGACGAAGCATTAACCGATTTTTTGAAATATTTGGTATATAACCCTAATGATAACGAAATTTTATATAAATCCGGAATTTCTTATTACAACTTAAAAAAATACGATAAAGCAATATTACAATTTAACAAAATTATTGACTGCTTATCAAGTAAATATACACAAGATTCAGAATGGTATAAAGCAAATTCTTTAATAAAACTCGGAAAAAAAGAAGACGCAAAAACAATCTTAAATAAAATAATTACCGAAAACGGGAAATATCAAAATAAAGCTTTAGACTTATTAAACTCACTTGAAAACTGATTACCTGCCGTAATTACGAGCCCCGAAAATAAGACTCCCTACCCTTACAATGTTAGCCCCTTCTTCAACGGCAATTTTATAATCTCCGGACATTCCCATCGACAAATATTTAAAATCTGTATCACCTTTGAAAAAATCTGCCCCTAATTTATCAAAACACGACTTTAAATAAGAAAATTCCTTTCTAACCTGATTTTTATCCGGAGTATTTGTCGCCATACCCATTAAACCTTCGATTTTTACAAATTTCAGCTCCTTAAATTCATCTGCATTCAAAATATCCGTAAGTTCTCCGAACGACATCCCGAATTTTGTTTCTTCCTCGGCAATATGCATCTGAAACAAACAATTAATAACTCTGTTATTTTTCATCCCCTCTTTATTAATAACCTTCAAAAGTTTAAAACTGTCAACAGCGTGAATAAGATAAACAAAAGGAGCAATATACTTTACTTTATTGCTTTGAAGATGACCTATAAAATGCCACTCTGTATCTTTCGGAAGCTCCTCATATTTTCTCACTAAATCCTGAACCTTATTCTCTCCGAAAATCTTATGTCCTGCATTATACGCCGACATAATATCTTCATTAGGTTTAGTTTTAGAAACAGCAACAAGTTTCACTCCCTCAGGAAGTTCCGATTTTATTTTGTTTATATTAGCAACAATATCCATTTTATTTTTTTTGCAAAACTATTAATTAACACAGGTTTTAGCAATTATTTTTATTTTTGCATACATCTAAGAAATAATATATGTCAGAATTTATAAACAATATTTCATTAAGGCGTAAAGAATTATATAATTTCTCCGCAGGAATTATTAACGGCGGTAAACGAAAAATTTTTATTGAAAAATTTCAAACTGCAATTAATAATCTCACTCCTGCAGACGTTATTTATGTTGTTCACGAACTGATTGCCGAACAATTTTCCGTAGAAGAAGTAAAAACACATATCGGAAAAATTCTTAATATTTTTTACGAACCTTTAAAAAATTACAATCGTATTCTTCCCGAAAAAAACACCTTTTTATACTATCTGGAACAAGAAAACAGAGCTGCAGAAAAAATTCTTTCAGAAATAAAAACTCTTTTAAAAGCTCTGAACAAAAAAGAAGCCGATATTAAAGACATTAAAAATAAATTGCTGAAACTTTTTTCAAAACTTTCGGAATTTGAAAAACACTACCGAAAAAAAGAGAATATCCTGTTTCCTTATATTGAAAAAAAAGATGACAAATACAATTGTCTGAAAGTAATGTGGAGTTTTCATGATGAAATAAGAGAAACCCTGAAAAAAATAATCTCATTAATAAAAAACGATAGTTTTAATTTACATGAATTTAATAAGCAAACAGGTAAATTATTTTTTGCCGTTGTCCCGATTATTTTCAGAGAAGAATATATTTTGCACCCCTTTACTCTT
>JALSMF010000255.1 GCA_026987795.1 Bacteroidales bacterium | reverse complement strand
GGAAGGGATATTGTCAGTTTGTCCAGTTCGTTTGATATCTTACTTAGGTCTGTTCCGAGAAATTCTGTTAAAAGTTGTGCAGAGACAGGATTTGCCGAATATTTTTTTTCTTTCAGATATGTGTTAATCCAAGCCGGTATTTGATTTTCGTAAAGTTTTTTTGATTCAAATAAGACAGCGTTTTTTCTCAGGATTTTGTATAGTTTTGTGCGTTTATCTAATTTTTTGTATTTGTAGTTAAAGACAAGAATTGTTGATTTTAAAGGTTGTTCGGCATAAAAAGCAAGTTTGTCTATATTTTTCAGGTTTTGTGCTTCTTTGATTATCAGTACCTGGTGATTTGCCATCATAGGAAATCTTTTGGCACTGTTTATTATGTCTTCAATTTGGGAATCTTTACCGTAAAGTGTTATTTGGTTAAATGCTTTTTCGCTGTCGTTTAATATGTTATCGGCAATAAATTCTGTTATTTTATCAATAAAATAAGGTTCTTCTCCGAACAGAAAGTATATCGGTTTGTAAATTTTGTTTTTTAAATCTTTTAGAATGTCCTGATAATTCATACTGTTAAAAAGTAAAACCGTAAAGTTATCATTTTGTTTTGATATGAAAAAAATGAGTTTTTAACGGTTAAACAATTATTTTACGGCATCTTTTTTTTGTTCACTTGTTTGTGGTGCATTTTTTTTATCAGTTGTTTTTTAAATTCGTTTTCTGCCTGATATAACAGTATGATTTTTACGGGAGGCAGCACTTTTTTGAATTGTTCGTTATATTTTTTGCATAATTGAGCTGATTTTAATTCAATGTTAATAAATTTATCGGAAAGATTGAGCAACTCATCATCAGACATATTGAGGCTGTTTTGTTTGAAGTTTCTCATTGCTTTATGTTTTTCTATATAAAGTTTTTCCCGTTCGCTTGTATATTTTTCATAAACAGGAATAAAATCTCTTTTTTCTTTTTCCGTTAACTGCAGTTTGTTAATAATAAATTGTTTTTGTTTTTCTTTTATTTCTTTTCTTTTTTCAGTATTCATATTGCCGTGCTGGGCTGATACCTGCCCGCCTGCAAAAAAGGTAATTAAAAATATTACGATGAGTTGTTTCATTTTTTAAGGTTTAAAGTTCTGCAATAATTTCTGTGTATTCATAATCGTCGGTATAGTCTATGAAATATTCGTAGACAGCATCATTATCTGTATATTCAGTGTTCTTATCACTGTCATCGTTCGTATATTCGTAAATATTGTTTATATCGACTTCATTAATATACGCATCTATTTCCGGTTCAAGATATTGTAAATCATTATTGTTTATTTCGGCTAAATTTTGAGAGTTTTCTGTTTTCGGAATATTTTTATTATTTGCTTTGTAAATGTCTGTATTTGTAAGTAAAAATTGCCAAAGGGCAAATATTACAATAATTCCGGCAGCTGCAGAGAACCAAGGTTTTAAAAGCTTTATTACTTTGCCTTTTGCTCTTTTTTTATTACGGAATATCTCGGGACTGAAATTTTCAAAATAGTCTTCCGGAACGATAAACGGATTTTCCTTTCCGATGTTTTGTTTTAAATATTCTTCGGAAATTTTTGTTTTGATTTCTTTGTTAAAGTCCTCAAAATATTTTTCCGGAACTCTAAAGGTATTTTCTTTATTTATGTTATTTAAGCTTTTCATAGTCTGTTTATTTTGACTTCAATTTTCCGAGAATGTTTAATGACGTTTTATGAAACTCTCAATTTTTTTAACAGCGTGATGATATGATGCTTTTAAGGCACCTGTTGATGTCTCTAATATTTCAGACATATCTTCGTATTTTATTTCATCAAAATATTTCATATTGAAGACAATTCGCTGTTTTTCCGGTAATGTAAGTATTGCTTTTTGTAAAATAAGTTGAGCTTCATTACCTTCAAAGTATTCATCGCTTTCGAGAGTGTTGCTTAAATAGTATTCGTAATTTTCAATAGGTTCTTCTGATTTTTTCTTTTTATTGTTTATAAATGTTATTGCTTCGTTGGTTGCAATTCGGTAAAGCCAAGTGTAAATTTTTGAATCCTGCTTAAAATTTTCAAGGTATCTCCATACTTTTATAAATGTATTTTGCAAAACATCATCTGTGTCTTCATGCAGAATTACAATTTTTCTGATATGCCAATATAATTGCTTTTTGTATTGATTTACAATCAAATCAAATGCTTCTGATATTTTGTTTTCCGTCAGAAATTCTGATATTTTATTTTCGCTTATTGCAGCGTTCATATCTTTATTTACGGTTTGCTTTTTGACTTTATATTTTATGAAAGGTTTAATTTATATGTCAAAAAATGTAAGATTACCAACTTATTTTTTCTTTATTTAAAAATGCCGCAATACCTTTTTTGCAGTCTTCCGTGCTTCTTGACATCGCATTTACTTCTGAGGCAAAATTTATTGCTTTTGCATAATCTAAAGCTTGTATGTCGGATATTAATTTTTTTGTCAGTGTTAAGGAATCTTCGGATGCGTTTTTTATAATGTCCTGAGCAAATTTGTAAGCAGCGGTTTCAATATTCTTTGCACTTTCAATAAAATTAAAAATATTTAATTCTTTCGCTTTTGCGGCAGAGATAAGTTTACCGGTAAGCAAAAGCTCTTTTGCCTTTGTTTCACCTATTTTTCTTAATAAAAAGAAACTTACAATTGCGGGAACAAATCCTATTGCAACTTCCGTATATCCGTATTTTGCTTCCGGAACGGAAAAAACAAAATCGCAAACCGTTGCCAAACCTGCACCTCCTGCTATTGCGTGTCCTTCTACCTGAGCAATTACGACTTTATTTAAGGTGTAAATTATTCGGTAAAGTTCTGCAAGATTTTTTGAGTCTGCAAGATTTTCTTCAAAGGTGTTTTTTTGCAGATTTTGCATATATTCTAAATCGGCACCGGCACAAAATACTTTTCCTGCAGCTCTGAGTATTATAACTTTAACTTCAGAATCTTCTTCCGCCTTGAGAAAAACGGTTTTAAGTTCGTTTACTAATTCGGCATTCAAAGCATTGCGTTTTTCAGGTCTGTTCAGAGTTATATATCCGGTTCTGTCCTTTGTTTTGTATTTTATGTATTTCATAGGTTATGTATTTTTTTCGTATTTTAAAATCCTGTAAAGCATTTTTAAATCAATTAGTTTTAATGCAAAAGCACTTACGGCTCCTGTAATAAGACTTGAGAAAAAAGCAACAGGTCGGTTGGTGAGGTATATGCTTGAGAGATAGGAGGAGAGTATAATCCATACTGAAAAAATAATAATTCCGGATAACAGTTTAAACCTTATTTTAAAATTAAAAATTTTTCGGGCTGTTATAACTTGTGTTAATGCCGTTAATGTAAGAGTTATTAAACTTGCAGAAGCTGCACCGTGTGCTTTGAACTTCGGAATTAATATAAAATTTAATGTTAAATTTAATATTACGCCGGCTCCGGCTATTATGTTAAGTTCTTTTAAATTACCGTTTGCCGTAAGCAGCGTTCCGAAAATATATGAAACGGAAATCGGAATGAATCCGAGTATTAATATTTCAAAGACTTTTGCAGATTCTTTAATATGGTCATTATATAAGGCATATATAATATCATTTTTAAATAAGGAAAAGTTTACGGCAACTGTAATTGCAGGAATTACAAGTAATAAAAACGATATTTTTACAAGATTTACAATATTTTCTTTGTTTACAAGCATTTTTGCAAACATAGGGAGGAGCAATGTAGCAAAAAGCAGTGCATATTGAGAGCTTGCATCCAAAATTCTGTATCCGTGGGCATAAATTCCGGCTTGTGTGTCGCCGTCAGGCAGCAATCGCTCAATCATAACTGAATCGATTCTTGTGTAAGATGTCATTAAAAGAACGAGTAGGGCATAGGGGTAACTTTTTTTTAAGATAACAAGAAAAAAATGCAGGTTAAAATTAAGTTTTAAATTTATTGATTTAGCCTTGATAACTAAAAATGCCGTCAACGATGTCAGTATGTAAGATATTGATTGAGAGTAAACCAGCCATTCGATTTTAAAATTTTCGCGAAAATTCAACAGTAAGAAGCCTACTGTTATAATCATTAAAAGTCGGTCAAGGACAGACAAGAGGCTGTCTGTTTTAAAGAGTTGTAAGCCTGAAATATTTGAGCGCATATACATTATCAGTGACAGCAGAAACTGGTTTCCGGCAAGTACAAGAAGAAATTTTATTTGTTTTTCGTTGTATCCTATAAAAAATGCACCGATAAGAATAATTGTAAAATATAAAAGACCAAGTAAAAATTTAAGACCTATAATATTCGAGAAGTGCTTGCTTATAAGCTGGTTATGACGGGCAATATTTCTGTTGTTAAAATTTGTTATTCCCAGGTCAAGAAAAATATTGAAGAGAAGGGAAAAATTGAAGAGAGCAAAATAAAAGCCGTATTCTGACGATCCTACCATATTTTGGACTTGCATATCAATTCCGAAAATCCAAAATGGTTTTATGAGAAGGTTCAGAGAAACCAAAAACAGTAAGTTTATTATAAACTTTTTTCTCAAAACAGGATTTCTTTTAAAATTACAGACAAAAGTAGTAATTATTTGCCTGCCGTTTTTAAATTTGCCGTATATTTTATAATTTTATGAGGATTGTTGTTAATACTCGATTGCTTATTGAAAATAAATTAGACGGAATAGGTTGGTTTACTTATGAAACACTGAAAAGAATAACAAAAAAGCATCCTGAACATCAGTTTTATTTTTTGTTTGACAGAAAATTTTCCGATGATTTTATTTTTTCAAAAAATGTTATTCCCGTAATTTTGAATCCGCCGGCTCGTCATCCTGTTTTATGGTTTTTGTGGTTTGAGGTTTCGGTAAAAAAAATTCTGAAAAGAATAAACGCTGATTTGTTTTTGTCGCCCGACGGCTATCTTTCATTATCTTCAAATGTGAAGCAAATATCTGTTATTCACGATATTAACTTTGTTCATCGCCCTGAAGATTTACCTTTTTTTGCACGGAAGTATTATAACCGGTTTTTTCCGAAGTTTGCAAAAAAAGCCGTAAAAATTGCAACTGTTTCAGAGTATTCAAAACAAGATATTTCAAGCCGGTTTGATATTGCAAAAGATAAGATAACGGTTGTTTATAACGGCAGTAATGATATTTACAAGCCTGTTTCGGAAGAAATTAAAATTAAAATAAGGAGAGAATATACCGAAGGGAAACCGTATTTTGTTTTTATAGGCACGCTGCATCCGCGAAAAAATATTGCTCGTTTGTTTGCTGCTTTCAATAAATTTAAAAAAGAGACAGGGTCGGATTTTAAACTTGTTATTATCGGCACAAAAATGTTTATGACCGGTGATATTGATAAGGCATATTCAGAATCGGAATTTAAAAATGATATTATTTTTACGGGAAGGTTAAATCCTGAAGATTTACATTATGTTTTGGCAAGTGCTTTTGCTATGACTTTTGTACCTTTGTTTGAGGGTTTCGGTATTCCTCTTATTGAGGCTATGAATTGCGAAGTTCCTGTAATTGCTTCAAATACAACGTCTTTGCCGGAAGTTGCCGGCGATGCGGCATTATTTGTTAATCCTTTTGATATTAATGAAATTAAAAATGCAATGATTAAAATTGTTGATGACAATTTTTTGAGGAATGAGCTGATTAAAAAGGGAAATATCAGAAAAAGAGCTTTCAGTTGGGATACAACGGCAGATAAATTATGGGATGTTGTAATTGAAGCTTACGGAAAATAAATTATCGTATATTAGTTTGCGGTACAATACATTTACAAATATAATTTTACATCATACTAAAATCGTGTGCCGATAACTAAAATATCATCTACCTGCTCGTAATTACTCATCCATTGCTCTATGGTGTAATCAAGATAATTTCGCTGTTCTTCCATTGATAATTCCTGAATTTCCAAAAGCATTTTTTTGAAACGACCTATCATAAATTTTTTGTCTCTCGGACCTCCGAATTGGTCGGCATAACCATCTGAGAATGTGTATAATGTGTCGCCTTTTTGTATTTTTATCACATTATTTGTAAATTTATCTCCGGCACCTTCAAAATCATAAATTCCTATAGGCATTCTGTCTGCCTCGTAAATTAATATTTCATTGTCTCTTATTAAATAAAGCGGGTTGAATGCACCGGCAAATTCAATAAGGTTTTCTTCTTTTTTAACTTTGCATAATGCTATATCCATACCGTCTTTAGCTTCTTGAGCTTCACCGGTTTGATGCAATGCTTCTATAACTTTTTCTTTCAGTTTGTCAAGAATTTCAGAAGCTTTAAGCTCAGTTTTGGATGTTCTTATTATGTCATTAAGGAATGATATTCCGAGCATACTCATAAATGCACCCGGAACTCCGTGTCCTGTACAGTCGGCTGCAGCATAGTATGTTATGTTATTTTTTTCGGCAGCCCAATAAAAATCTCCGCTTACTATGTCTCGAGGTTTAAATAAAATAAAGTTCTCGGGTAAAGATTTGCTTATTAGTTTTTTAGGCGGAAGAATTGCATTTTGAATACGTTTTGCATACAAAATACTGTCCTCTATGTCTTTTTTCTGATGTGCAATTTCATCTCTTTGTTGTTCGGCTAAATCTCTTTGAGCTTTTATTTCTTCTTTTTGAGCTTCAAGTTCTGTGTTTTTTTCTGTTATTTCCCGAGTTCTTTCCGCAACAATTCTTTCCAGTTTTTCATTTTGCTTACGCAGAACCTCCATTCGCCATTTTGATATAAGCCAAAAAATTAACAATACAAGTAAAACAGCGGGAATTATGAACCACCATTCTAAATAAAACGGCTTTCTTATTTCAAAATCAATACTTTGGTAATAACTCCAAATACCGTCTTTTCCTTTTGTCCGGTATTTAAAACTGTATTTTCCCGGAGGCAGATAGGGAAACGATGCTATGTTTTTTTCTCCTTTTGAAGAAGCAAATTCATTGTCTAAGCCTTGCAGGTAATATTCGTATTCTACGGAGTTCTCATCTTTAAAAGAAAGTCCCGAAATTTCAAAAGTTATATTGTTTTGATTTGATTTGAGGCGTTCGGGCATTTTAAGATAATTTTTTCCGTTGATGGTAATTGATTCTATACGGCATATAGGGGTGTATTTTTCAGTTTTTTTCTTTTTGATGTCAAAGGTGGCAATGCCGTGATATGTTCCTATCCACAGAATGTTTGAACGGTCAAGATATAAGCCGTCTACGGAAATTTCATTTCCGAGGAGCCCGTCGCGAGAGTCTATGGTAAATTCAACCTCATTTGTTTTTTTGTTGTAATATTTTACTCCTTTATCTGTTCCTACCCAAATCATATCCGGGTTTTCGGCGTGTTCTATTGCCGTTACCAGAGTTTCCGAAAATAAATCATTGTTTACGAATTCCAAAGAGTCGTTAATGTAGCGGGCAAGACCGTTTTGAGTTCCTATCCATATAAATTTTGTGTAATTATTTTGTTCTGCTTGTTTTACCGAGTCTAATTTCAGTGCCCAGGTATGAAAATGTATTTGCTTAAAAGGTTTAAATGTTATTGAATCAAAAATTACGAGCCCGGTATTATTTGCTCCGATTATTTTATTGTCATATTCGGTCAGTTGTGAGAGCAGGCTTGTATTTATATTTTCGATTGTAACTATGTCAGATTTGAAGTTTTTAAGATAATATACTATTCCGGAACTTCCGGTAAGTAAAAAAATCTCTCCGTTTTTTGTTATAAAAATATCTTCAAGATGAAACAGGGTTGATTTGAATTTTTTTGATTTTAGGACTTTAAGTGTTTTTTGATCAACAAGATATATGTTTTTATTATCGGCAATTACGATGTTGTTATTTTTTGTTTGTCCTATTACGAAGGAATTATTTCTGAATTTAAGTTTATCCGTAAAGTCGGTTAAATTTCCTTTTATGTAATGAATACCGGAACTCATGCCTATCCAAACTCTTCCTGATTTGTCTTTAAAAACAGAGTTTACCGTGCTGTTAAGAGCTTCGGGGTATAAGTTTCTCAAGCTTTTATTTGTCAGTTTTTGGATTCCTCCGGAAAAACCGAACCATAGATTTCCTTCATTATCTACCAAAAACGACAGTATTTTATGGTTCATAAGTCCGATTGTATTGTCGTAAACTATGGGTTTTTGTTTTAAAGTGAGAATTTGAAAAATTTGATAGTCTGATATCAACCAAATAGAACCGTCGGAGGTTTCTTTGATTTTTTTAACGGGAGTATCCTGTATATTAATTAAGGTATTTATTTTTATTGAGTCGTAGAGAGAGTCGGGAATGTTTTCCGAATGGTATAGTCCGTGTTCTGTTGAAATCCACAGTTTTGAGTCGCTGTCAAAAAATGCATAAAGGCAAAACTCATCGGAAATTTTACGAATCTTGTTATTTTTAAGTATAAAAACGCCTTCTCCGGAACCGATAATAAGTTCATTTGTTTTGGTGTTTAAGGAAACGGAGTTTATTTTTTCGGGCATATTTTTTATTGATTTGTTCAGGCAGATTTCATTTTCGCCGGCATCAATACGGAATAATCCTTGGTCGCCGAAGAAATATTTTTCTGAATTATGAATAAATATTCCTTTAAAGGGTATTCCTCTGAATTTTATATTTAATTTATCGGTTTTCTTATCTAAAACAGTAATACCACTTAATCCGGCAAAATATATTTTGCCTTCTTTGTCTTGGTTTATTGCAAAAACAGAATTGCCGGCAAGTCCTTTCTCTTTATTGTAAAGTTTCATGTTTCTGCCGTTGTATTTTACGGCACCGGAGAATGTCCCGAACCATATATACCCGTCACTGTCCTGAAAGGATGAAAGAACGTCTTCTTGCGGGAGTCCTTTTTCTTTTCCGTAAAAAACGAAAGGAAAATAACCTTCTTGATATGTTTCGTGCAAGACGGTAAGGTAGTTTTGTGCCGATTGCATTGTCATTCCGGCTTGATGCTTAAAATATTCGTCAAATATGCCTGTTTTACGTGCATATTCAAAGAATTCAAGAATTTTTTGGCGTAACAGAGGCTGGTTTTTCTTTATTGCCCATCCCATTTTTTTTATTTCTCCGAGTATAAATTTTGCTTCAAGTTCAGGGTAATCCGCTAATTTAAAAACAGATATGTTTGATATGGTATAATCGGCTTTTCCTGATATAACATCGCTGAAGAAATTATTTCCGGTGTTATAATAATAATTTGTTATGTTATTTTTCCTGAGGGAATGTTCATAAGATGAACCTTTTGATGTAACGCCTTTAAGTTCTTTCAGGTCGTTAACGGATGTTATTTTTATGTCTTTTCTGCCTATTACAACTTTTGCATTAGGTAAAAAATCAAGAACGTCAACTTTTTTGAGTCTCCATTCGAGAGGGTCGATAAGGTCACAGGCAACATCAAAATGGTTAAACCACTCAGGAGTGTAAGCACTGTCTTTTATTATTTTTCCGCCTTTTGTTTCCCAATATTTTGAGAATTTCGGGGTTATTACGTATTCGGCTTTCAGCCCGAGATACTTTGCAAAACTTTCTGCGAGAAGTGTATTGAATTGTTTTTTTCCTGTCGGATGCCATACTAAGTCTCTGTCTCTCAGGGCTATTATTATTTTTCCGGAGTTCATTATTTCGTCAAAATCTCTTGTTTTTGAGTTTTTGCTTACGTTTGAGTATGAGTTGATTATTTCCAGATATGTTGAATAGTCAATACCGTATTGATTTCTGAAAAGTTCATCAAGTTTTCCGTTTCCTTTTATTGTTCTGAAGAAGTTTTCAATTTCTTCGGCAATTTCTTTGTGTCCCTTTTTTACTGCCCAGCCAACCTCTTTCGGTTTATTAACGGGAAATGCGAGTTTGAAATCTTGGTTGTTCTTAAGGTATGAAAGTGCTAAAAATGAAACTGTTATAAGCCCGTCTGCTTTGCCTTCTTTAAGCAGTTTGAGGGTTTCGTCTTCCGATTTGGTTTTTATAAAGGTAATTCCTCCGCCTATTTGTTTGTTTATTTTATTTATGTTTGTTTCATAACTTGAATTCTCTAAAAAAGCTATTTTCAAACCTTTAAGATTTTTGTAGGTTTTTACTTTTTTTGAAAGTTTTCTGTTTATAATCAGAAGGTCGCTTATTTCTATGATTCCTGCATAATCGAAGAATTTTTTACGCCAATCTAAAACATATATCGTTCCGCATATAACATCTGCTTTTTGCAGAGCATCGGGCGTGTAAGAAATTTTTGTGTTTGTTTTGTAATCTTCGGGGATTTCTCCGTTGTTCGCAAAAACATCTTCCCATTTAATTGTTACCGGGTTAAATTTTACGTCAAGAAATTTTGCAAATTCTTCAGCGGCTTTGTAGTTTACCGTATTTTTCCAACTTTCTGTGAGAGCAATATCAATTTTTCCCTCTTTTTTAATTTTACTCAGAGTTTGAGCACCGATAATGCCGGGTAAGATTATTATTAATATCAGAAATATATTTTTTTTCATTTGCATTACTGATTGGTTGCCGAAAAAAGCAACAGTTTTTCATAAATTAAAAAAGTATCAATAATATGATACTTTTTACTCTTCATTGTTTTCTAAAATTTTTTCGATTTGTTCTTCCGTTTTCAGCAATTTGTTTTTGCAGGCATTAATAAGCGAAGAAACTCTTTTAACTTTTTCGGATAACAGGTCGATATCAACTTTATTATTTTCGACTTCATATATTATTTCTTCTATTTCCTTTATTGCTTCATTGTAAGAGAAACTTTTTTTTGCCATAATTAATCTTCTTCATCAAAAGGTATCATATTTATTTCTAATCCTGTATCCAGCATATAATCTTCAATGTCTTCTTCCATATCTATGTCGTCTTCGTCATAATGCCAGTTTACGGTAACTTCGCCGCCTTCGTCTTCGTATTCTTTAAGTATATTGAGCAGGTCAAGAATGCTTCTTGATGTGCTGGTATTAAAGTATGTCAGTTTTATTTCAAAAGTTATCGGTTTTTTTATTTCTGATGTATATTCTTCCAGCCATTGCACTAACGGGTCGTAAAATTCGATAGTATCTTCCAGAAATGATTCTCCGGAAAGGACGCAGACACCGGTTTCGGCATTAAAATCTACTGTCGGAATAAAAAAATTAGTATGCGAGCCTTCAATATAAATATTTTCCATTTACTTTAAGTTTTTATTAGTTTATTTATCAACTTTAACTGCTATTGAGAAATATGATGTTTCTTCATCAATCGGATTTATTTCAATGTCAAGCGGATTGCCTGAGGTGAGAGCAACTGCAATAAGTCCGATGTTCGGACTGTTTCTTACTACAGAGTCGTCTTTTCTGACAGCTCGTTTGTATTCTCTCAGTTCTTCGTGTCCGAGATTATTGATATTTTTACTGTTCTCTATTACGGGAATAAGGTCTTCATTTTTAATAGGGTTTCCGGTAACGAGAATAAAATTTTTAACTGTTTCTTTCAGGATTATTGTTCCTGCTCCGACTTCTTTTCCGCTTTTCAGCTTGATTTTTTCGGAAGAATATTTTGAGATATTTTCCGCCAATTCAAAGAATATTTTAAATATTTTTCTTGTAGCTTTCTCTGAAAGTTCATTTACTACGTAAATATAATCTGCCAAAAAAGTAATTATTTTTCCGTCAACGGGACCTTTGTATGATATCCTTATTTCTTCGGAAAAAAGACTTTGTCCTAAACTTAACTTTTTATCTATCGTATTCATATTAGTTTTTATTTATTTTTACCGCAACTATGTAAAATGCTTCTTTTTCGTTAATTTGTATAAATGTATAGTCTAAAGGGTTTCTGGAAACTAAAGCTGCCTGAACAAGCCCAATGTTTCCCGTCCCTCTTTCTCCCTGAGGTAATTTTCTCAACTCTCTTTTATATGCTCTTAGACCTTCTCTGTCGTATGAGTTAATTCTGCTGCATTTTTCTGTTAAAATTGCTTGGTGTTTTTCGTCTATGGGGTTTCCTAAAATAAAATAAAAATAGTCTTCAAAATCTTGTATTATAAATGTTCCTACTCCGGCATTTTCTCCCTTTTTTGTTTTTTCTTTTTCAAGAGAATAGTATGAAACATTTTGTGCCAATTCAATAAAAACCTTGAAAATTGTTTTGTTCAGTTTTTTATCGTTTGAAATTGAATGTTCAATGTTTTTACCAAAAATGGAAAGGACTTCCGTATCAAAAGGTCCTGTAAATGACATTAATACGTTTTTTCCCGTCATTCTGGTAAATAAACTTTGCCGACTCATTACCTTATAATTATATTAGTATATTCAATATTAAAAAACAAATTTAGAAAAAAAACTCTAATTTAAAGAATAAATAACTTTTTAAATTTTTGCTGCTTATAAAATACCGTAATTTAAAGTTGCCTGAATTGTGCTGATACAATTAAGTTTCATAAATTTGCACTTTTTTATACTGAAAAAATAATGCCAAAAGTGTCGGGATACGTAAATTTAAATTCAAACAGAGTAAGATTTATTTTGCAGGGCTTCTTTTTAGCTGTTGCAATTTCAATTGCTGATACTTCGTCTGTATTACCCTTAATTGTTGATTATTTCGGCGGCGGGAAGATTTTGGTAGGTGTTTTATCATCGTTAATGAAAGGAGGTGCAATTATTATGCAGCTTCAAACAGCTTTTAGGGCACAGGAGCGGTCTATGGTTTTAAAATCACTGAGAAAGGTGTTTGTTTTCAGATTTTTTGCCTGGTTTTTTACGGGACTGTCTATTTTAATTTTTGCAGAAAGAAGTAACTTGGTAATATTGGGTTTAATAAGTGTCTTTTTATTTCTGTTTTCATTTTCTGCAGGGGTGGGGGTTATTTATTATCAAGAACTTTTGGGGAAATCTTTTACTAAGGAGTACCGAGGTAAAGCGATTTCGTATAAACAGATTGCAGCAGGGATTGCAGGGATTATAAGCGGAGGAATTTCTGCATTTATTCTTGAAAAATTCTCGAAACCGGAGAGCTTTTCCTACCTTTTTATGGTAAGCGGAATTATTATGGCTGTCGGGTTCGGGGTATTTTGGAATTTTAAAGAAGATCCTAAGATTCAGACAGTAAAGAGAGAACAAAATTTCGGTTTATTTTTGAAGAATTCCGTAAGGCTTTTCAAAAAAGATAAATCTTTACGGTTGCAGATTTTTTCCAGATTTATTTCGTATTCATTATTTTTAATATTACCGTTCATTATTCTTAAAATTAAAGATGATTTCGGAGTAACCGGAAAGTTTATAGGGTTGATTATATCCGTTCAAATGGCGGGGGCTGTTGCAAGTAATTTTGTTTGGGGGCGGCTGTCCGAAAAAAATAAAAATAAATATATTATAATTTTCTCATTTATATTGGCTTTAGCAGCCGTAATAATATCTTATTTTGCCGGTGTACTTTTTTGTTATTATATAGTTTATTTTTTAACAGGTGCTGCGATTGACGGTTTCAGGCTGGCTTTCAGTAATTTAATATTGATAATTGCACCTGCCGAAAAAAGACCGATGTATATTGCCGTTCAAAATAATTTATCATCAATAGGGTTGTTTTTTCCTATTTTAGGAGGCTTTTTGTTTAAAACGTTTAATTACGATGTATTATCAGGTTTTACAGTAGTTTTATTGTTATCAGGTTTAATTATAAGTTTTGGTTTACGTAAAGAATAAAGAAAAATGAAATACCCTGACCCGTTGTTAATTTTATATGAAAGTTACGGAGTTGATATTGCTCTTGTTAAAGATTTTTTTGCAGGAAAGAAATATGCATACGTTGTATTGGAAAACGGGAATATAGGTATTTCTGCAAACATAGAAAATTCAGAAAATTTTGATATAAGTGATGTGAAAAAAGATGATTTCGGGAGTTACAGAAACAGATTATTTTTACTTGCTTATTTTAATGCTTTACTGAATTATAACGGAAAGAAATTTTCGGAAGAAGATATTTTTAATATTATTGATTTTTCTCTATATGAAAATATTGTAATGATAGGCTACTCAGGGCCTATGTATAAAAAATTTTCCGATAAGATAAAACCGGCTGTTTTTGATTATTCTTCTGATGAGCCTTTTATTAAGAAGCAGAATTTAATGCCTGAGTACCTTAAAAAGTCAGATGTCCTGATTTTGACAGGGACATCGATTATAAATAATACATTTTCTGAGATTATTGCAGGTGTAAGTCCCGATTGTGATGTTTGTTTAGTAGGTCCGTCAGTTACTCTGTCTGAGGATATATTGAGGATGTACGGTTTGAAAGGTATTTTCGGAACTCTGTTCAGAGATAATGTGCCTGTTATTGCCGATTTTATAAAAGATAATTTCGGAACTGATATTCTTAAAAAATACGGAGAAAAAGTAGCATTGATAAAATAAAAAGTATATGCAGGTTTATAAAAAACACCTGAAAGATATTTGGCTGAAAGCTGCGGTTGCAGGCAGCCTTTGGGGCAGCATAGAAATTATTGCCGGCAGTTTTTTTCATAATATAAGAATGCCGATGTCCGGAACAATACTGGCTGTTCTCGGTGTAAGTCTTATGGTTGCATTCGGGCAAATATGGAAAGATAAAGGGCTTTTTTGGCGTGCGGGATTAATAGCCGCAGTTATGAAATCAATATCTCCGAGTGCTGTTTTGATAGGACCTATGACCGGTATTTTTCTTGAAGCATTATTGTTTGAACTTGCCGTAAGTTTTTTCGGAAGAAATAACATCGCATATTTTCTCGGAAGTATATTGGCTTTATACAGTGTCATAATTCATAAACTTATAACCTTATTGGTAATATACGGTTTAGATTTGGTTAAAATTACCGAAAATTTGTATTTTTTTATCGTAAAGCAACTGAAAATAGAAAAATTAGGTTTTGCTGAAGCTCTTTTTATTTTAAGTTCTTTTTATATTGCTCTCGGAGTTTTTGCTGCAGTTTCGGGCTTGATTACGGGCAGAAAAGCTTTAAAAATGAGAGATACGTATAATTTCTCAGACAAAGTAAAATTTGAAGAAAAAAAAGACACGGTAAGTCCTGATAGTAACAGCGGTTCTGTATTAATGCTTTTAGGTCATATTATATCAATAATCGTAATTTTGGTCGTTACAAACGTGTATTCTCTTATTTTATCATCATCACTTGTTTTAATATACGTAAGTTTTGTTATCATAAAATATAAAAGAGCATTAAGATATTTTAAACGCCCCGGTTTTTGGATTCAGATACTGATTTTTGTTTTAATTTCAATTTTATTTTACGATGGTTTTAATCGTGAAAACTATTTTTCGCAAGACGGTATTGATGCCGGGCTGAAGATGGGAATGAGGGCAATTTTGATTGTAATAGGTTTTTCTGCCGTAAGTTCCGAATTAAGAAATCCGCTTATAAGAATATTGCTTTACAGAAAAGGATTTTGGCAATTTTATACGGCGCTGAGCTCTGCATTTTCTGTTTTACCTTATTTTATGAAACATT